>NYVM01000021.1 GCA_002684605.1 Candidatus Pelagibacterales bacterium
AAGGTTTATTATCAATTTTGGCTGGAGCGCTACTTGTAGTGGGATGTCAAAATTATGACGATCAATTTTCTGCTCTTGAAACACAAATCAACGCACTTGCTTCGACAGTTGCTGGTTTATCTCAAGTTCAGAGTGATCTATCAAGCCTAGCTGGAACAGTTGCCTCATTATCGAGTACTGTTAACGGTTTAGGTTCTACGATTGATACAGCTGTTTCTGATGGTCTTGCTGACATCCAAGCGGATGTTGACGCGATTACTGCTGCTGTAGCTGATGTAGCTTCTAGTGAAGAAGTTGATGCTTTATCTACTGCAGTTGCAGACGCTAACTCAGATTTAGATGAATTATTAGCTAATTCTGCTGTGTTTAATAACAATGTTACTATTAACACAGTTGCTACACTAAACGCTTTCCATGCAATGGGAAGTGGTCTTAATATTGTTAATGGTAATGTTACTATTACTGTATCTGCTGGTATGGATGCTACTAAAGTTCAAGAAACTGTAGACAACATCCTGACTATCACAGGTGATTTAACTTATACTGGTGCTTCAACTGAAGCTATGCCAACGTTTAAAAATCTTTCTGGGGTTGCTTCGATGACTATCGAAGGAGCTGGAGATTACCGTTTTGACAATTTAGTTTCTGCAGGAAATATCATTTTAGACAATGACAATACTGCGAAGAATACTATTATTCACTTAGGATCTCTTACAACATACACAAGTCTTCAAGATGATGGTGGTGTTGCTAACACTGTTAATTTTTCAAACGCAACGGAATTTCATCTAACTTCACTTAAAGTATTAGCTTCAAGTAAATTAGATATTACAATTGACGAAGGTGGTGTTCTTGCTATGGGTGCATTAACTGGTCTTAACTCTTTAGATAAGACAGATGTTGTTGACCTAGATATTACAGGACCTGCTTCTGTTGCTTTTACATCTATCAAAGATGGAAACATTTTCTTAAAAGATGTTAAAACTGCAAGTATTTCTGATTTTTACGGAGCTATTGTTATTGACGAAGGAGTTGAAAGCTTAACTACTGTAAAAGCTGTTTCATTGGATATATCTTCTGCTACAGATCTTGAAACTGCTACTATTGATATAGCAACTGACTACGATCCTTTATTAACAGCAACTGCTGCTGCAACTGCTGCTAAAGCTGCTGCTTACATCGATGTAGCATTTGCTTCTCAGGATTTAATAACTGCAACTGTATCTGGTAAAGTAGGTACTTTAACTGCAGATGGTCAAAATAATTTGACTAGCCTAACAGTTACTGGACATGCTACTGCGCTTGTTGCACAAAACAATAATGATCTTGCAACTCTAAAAGTTACAGGAGCTACTATTGGTAATGTAACATCTAACAACAATGACAATATGGAATCTTTAATTTTAGATCATACTGCATATGTTACTACAGATGACGCAGGTACAACAGTTTCTGTTGATCTTAATGATGATTTAACATCATTAACAATTAAGGCTGACAAAATTGATAATTTATCAATCCAGACTAATGCCGATCTTGCTAAAATAACTGCTGATGGTTTAGCTACTATCGGTGGAGCTACAGCTACTGTTGCTGTAGATAATAATGATCTTAAAGCTTCACTTGCTGCAGACAGTTATGAAGCTTCTGGAACTGATTTAGGAGGTTATACTCAAACAAGTATTGTAGGATTCCAAGCATATTTGGATGCTGCCGTTGCTGCACCTTCTACAACAGGAGGGGTTAAAGTTTTCTTTGATGAAATTGATTCATATACTGTTCAGGCAACTGCAACTGGTACTGCTGCTGATACAGCTGTTCCTACTGTTGCTTATACTGCTGCTAATATTTACGCAGTAGCATATGTTACAGGATCTACAAGTACTGGTAATAATGTTTCACAGGCGGTAACATTAGCACTTCCAGTTACAAGAGATGTGAATGGTAACGATACTGCACTAGACTCCGATGCAGCTAAAGATGCTATTACTGTTGTAAATGGTGTTGGTGGTACAAAAACATTTACTAATTCAACTGCGATTACTACTGTAGACCAGTTAGTTGCTGCAATGAATGGAGACACCACTGTTGCTAATGTAACTGTACAGTCAGATAGAGATGCCTTCCATGAGCAAGTAGTAAGCATAGCTTATACTTATTCTAATGGTGCTGCTGCAACAACATCATCTGCTAATGGTGGAGCAGGAGACCTTTACTTTACTTATGGAACAGATCCTGAAACTGGAGCTCTTATTGAGGGTGTAGCTGATGTTGCAGCAGGTTCTGCATCAGGTGCTATAGCAGTAGATATTGCTACAGCTTTTAATAATGCGACTGACGCATATGTAGTTACAGCAACTCTGGATGGTAAACTTCATATTACTGCTTTAGTATCTGGCACACTTAACGAAGATAGAGGACCAATTCCTCATGCATTTAACACGTTTGCTGTTAACGCAACTGCACACACAACTACAGTTGATCTTGCAGGAGCTTTTGCAGCGCATACTACAGCTGCTTCAGCAATGTCTAACATAACTGCAGTTGCTAGTGGACTATATAACTTTAATACAAGCTCTAACAGCTATTCAGGTGTAAGAGTAACAGCTGTTAATGGATCTACTAGTGTTAATCTTGCTTCTATTTCTGTATCTGTTGCAGCTACTGGCTCAAAAGCGTTTTTAGGAAATACTCCTAGACCAGGTGCTGGTGGTGAAGCAGCTCCTTCAGCTGTATTGTTAGTTGCTGGCACAAACATAGCCGGTACTGGTATTACTAGTAGTGTATTAGACTATGTTGCTGCTTTTTCTGATGTAGAAGCTGTAGTAACTACAGCAGGTGCATCTACTGATAGAACTGGTTGGTTAAGTAACTAATCTAGATTTTATAGAGTAATTTTATATTACTTTTTAAATGAAATTAAGTCCCTCTTTTAGAGGGACTTTTTTTATTTTAGCTATGTGAGGCTAAATTTAAATTTCCTGTTTTTAATCCTTTACCTTGTTGTTGGATTTATCCCTAATTTCGGTTCAGTTGATAGGATTGCTACTCATTGGTTATATTTAAATATAGTTAGCTTCCTTAGCATTATTTTTTTTCTTTTTAAAAATCCTGAGGTAAATATCATAAAATCAATTACCTCAAATAAACCGTTAGTCATATTTATTGTATTTGGAGTTTGGGCTGCAATATCAATTCTATATTCAATTAATATTACTGAGTCAATTATAACTACAATTAGGTTATTTAGCTTGATATTAACAACTATTACGGTTGGGCTTCACCTATCCCAATTAGACAGTTTAAGGAATATTTTTGTTTTTATTCTCTTCCCCATAATTTTATATGAAATATTTCGTCCAACAATTGAGATCTATAGGATAACTTCCCAGGTTCATTTCACTTTTGAATTAGCAAATTTCTTAGAAACATTTACCCCAAATAAGAATATTACTGCTGCTATTATAACAGCTCACATGGGCTTCTTTTTTATGCTAAGATTTTATTTAAAAAAATTTGAGAATTTATTTGTTTTACTGATTCTTTTTGGTACTGTGGTTATATTTTTCATTAGTGCTAGAGCCTCTATAATTGGATTAATTTTAAGCTTAGTATTTGTTTATATTTTAACTTTTTTAAAGAAAAAAGGAAAAATTTATTTTCTAAATAAAGTATGCTTGTCTGTTATTTTTGGAATTTTTGTTTCCAACCTATATTTAGGAAGTGATAATACTGCTTCATTTCAAAGTAGATTGACAAGTGTTAACACTAAGGATGAGTCAACCAATCAAAGGGTAAGATTTTATAAACACGGAATAAATCATCTTTTAAAGAATCCAATTGTTGGAATAGGTATTGGTAATTGGAAACTAAAGTCTATTGAGTATGATTCAGAAAACATAAAAAATTATGTGGTCCCTTATCACCTTCATAATGATTTTTTACAATACGGGACTGAAACGGGTATAATAGGGATGCTATTATATTTATCACTTTTTCTCGCATTATTAGTTCAAAATGTAAAAAGAATTGATTCTAATTATTATTTGTCTATATCCTTAATAATTTCTCTTTCAGTGCTTTTTATTGATTCAAACCTAAATTTTCCACATCATAGACCTATTATGATGATACTACTTGCACTTATAATATCATTAACAGAATTAAACAGGACAAAAGATTTTGAAAAATAAGATTTTATTATTGGGATTATTATCAATAGTCACTTTGTTTATTTTTTTAAACTTTAGAGTATATAAGTCCTATGTCCAACAACAAACAATGCTAGGCGACATAAACAACAATACGCAAGATTTTCTGGAATTTGCAGATGATATTGAGGTAGATTTTCCTAATACATCGGTAACCTCAATGCACTTAAAGTCAGTAAAAGCGAGATATTTAATAACAAGCAAAAGATATGATGAAGCATTAGATTTACTAAATACTATTGAGTACGATCCTTTAAAAATGTCTATGTCTCAAAAAGCTGAGATTTATTTTTTTAAGAACGATCTTGGTAATATGTATGGTAATGCTAAAAAATCTTGGGAGTCACTCCCTTTAAATCAAGCTCATTTAATTTGGTATTTAAAGGCGTTATCAATATTTAATAAAAAGCAAGAAATCATTAATATATATAAAGAATATAAAGAAAAGAGCGATACCTTAAAATGGATTTATTTTTATTTTACAGCTGCATTTAACATCATGGATGACTTTAATAGCGAAATAATAAAAGAACAAGCAAAAGGAGCATTATATTCTTATGGGAGCAAAAATCTTGCAGAATTAAATACGATATTATTTTACATAATATATGGGGAAAACCAATTTAAAGAATCACTAGAATTTTCTAAAAATGGACAAGAATTGTTTTCAAAAAATAATTTTTTAGATGCAGCTGAAAGTTATCAAAATGCGATTGAAAGGTTTCCAATAAATCCCGACCATTATTATAATAAAATGGCAGCGTTATTTCAGTTGAACAAACATTCTAAAATTTTGGAAACATATGAAACTTTACCAGATTCTATAAATCCAAAAAATGGGCAATTCGAATTTTTAGTTGGCAGATCTTTTTTAAATGCAAAGGATACTATAAAAGCATGTGAATTTTTGAATATTTCCAAAAACTATAATTACGAACCTTCTTTGAGTTATTTAAAAAATTTATGTTTGAACTAACTTAATAAATAAGTAAATAATTGCCAGTTCAGAGCCTATAATTAAAAAGAGTGTTAAATAATGCTTTTTTACTTTCCGCAGTATTTTATGATGGATGTGATTACTATCAGCTATAAACGGTGATCTCCCATTATAAATTCTAATTACGAATACCCTGAGTAAATCTATTAGCGGATATAAAATAATTATTATTGAAAAAGCAAATTTATTTATTTCAAGACCTGTTTTAAATTGATATTCTGGGCTTAACACATAAAAAATATAACAAGCAATTACACTTCCTAAAAAAAGTGACCCACCATCACCTAGAAAGATTTTTTTATTTTTCCTAAAATTGAAATAGTAAAGTGAAATTATTCCACAAATTAAAATTGAAGAAAGATTGAAAAGTGGAGTTTTAGTATAACTAAACAACTCAACTATTAAAATTGTTTTTAATATTTCAGTTATCGCTAATCCGTCAATTCCGTCAATGAAATTGATAGCATTTATAATTACAAGAAAAACAAATATTGTAGTGAATTGAGCTATTATCCACGGAACTTCATACAAACCCAAAAATCCGTGATAGTTTGAAATAACAAATCCAAGATCGATTAAAATTTTTGCAACTATTATTTGCAACAAAAATTTCAATTTAAAATCTGCATTGTAAAAGTCATCGTAAACACCGACGATAAACATTATGCCCAGGGGAATAAGTAAAGAAAAATCAAAAATTTCAATTGAATTAAAATAAAAGTAATTTGAAACTAAAAAAAGTGATATAAATATTGATATCCCCCCTGTTTTTGTTGCAAGTGTATTGTGAGAGCTTCGGTGATTGAAAGCATCAAATTTTTTATATCTGATAAATAATTTTTGAATGGCGTAATTTAAAATTACACTTATACAAATGATTATAATCAATAAATTATTATTCATATTCAAATATAAAGCTTACTGACCGATTGTTTTTTAAAAAGAGTATTTTAGTGGAAATAAATTTCCAATGCCTAAAAGGAGTTTATCAACTTTTGATCCTGTTAATTTTTTAGGCCCACTAATAATGGGCTTATACTTATGTATTGGCTTTGTACCTAATTTAGAGGCTGTTGACAAAATTGCTCCACAATGGCTTTGTATGAGCATAATAAATCTTCTAAGTATAATATACTTTATATATAATCGAAAATCATTAGGGTTGGCAATAACCACTAATTTGAGAGCCTTACTGAGCTTAACTTATATAGCATTTATAATATGGGCTTTAGTATCCATTATTTATGCAATAAACCCAACTGAAGTTATAGTTAATATCAGTCGACAGGTTAATGTACTTCTGATGTTCTTATCAATGGCTATTTTTTTATTTTTTTTAAAAAATAAACTTCGTTTTATACCCTGGGTGGTTACTTTGATTTTAGGAATAGAAATTTACTCAGTTTTAAATGAAGCATTAGGAATGTTAAATACCATTGGATATATAAATTCAGGAGATTTAAAGGGGGTTACAGCCAATAGGAACATAACTGCATTTTCCTTGGCAATTAAAATTCCCTTTGTTTTGTTTTTGATTTATATGTTAAATAAAACATGGTTAAAATTGATTTTATCTTTTTTGTTAAGTATGGCCCTATTAGGGCTATCTATAATTCAGTCAAGAGCATCTTTTATTGCCGTTGGACTAATTTTTATAGCTTATACGGCTCTCCAAATTGTATTATACCTCAAAGAAAATAAAAGGTTTTCACAACTATTAAATTTAGGATATTTTTTAATTCCTCTTTTATTGGCAATTACGATAAATCAGACTACTCTATCTGATAGAGGAGCTGATGCAATCTCTAGAGCTGCAACTATTTCTCTTAGTACTAATGACGGATCTGTAAACCAGCGGTTGAGATATTATGAGGATGTGCTAACTCATTTACTTAAAAATCCCATTTTTGGAGTAGGCCTAGGAAATTGGAAGTTAAAATCTATAGACTATGATTCTAAAGATATTGTTGGTTATGTTGTTCCATATCATGCCCACAGTGATTTTATCCAACTTGGAGCTGAGCTAGGAATTATTGGGTTTTTGCTGTATTTAGGGATTTTTATATGGGCTTTATACTATGTTTATATCTTAATTCGGTTTTCTGATATAGAGGTTAATGAAAAAGTTTTCTTATTTCTAATTATTACTTCTTTAGGGGTTTACACTGTAGATGCTAATTTAAATTTCCCAATAGCAAGACCGCAAGTTTTGGTTGTGTGGACGCTAATAATGGGAATTATAACAGTCTATTTTCAAAAATATAAAGGGCGATTAAATTTAATTAAATCTAATAATACAATTAATAGAGTTTTTTTGATTGCTGCAATTTTAATTGTTATACCAAGCATATACGTTAGCAATAAGGTTTATGAATCCTTGAAAGGACAAATGTTTCTTCTTCAAGATTTTAATTCAAATCAATTTAATGTACCTCTAAATCAACTCGACAATATTGTGCCTAATATTCCAAACATCACAGTAACTACTATCCCAATTAATTCTGTAAAAGCAAGATATTTTGTAAATTCTAGACAGTATGATAAAGCATTAGCATTATTAGACAAGGGAACAACTGCAAACCCATATTTATTTTATAGTGAGGTTTTGAAAAGTCAAATATATCAACAAAAAGGAAAACTTGATAGCGCAAAGATATACGCTAAAAAGGCTTTTTTTGGACTACCAAATAATGACTTACATTCATCTAGATATATAAATCTAATAAATATAACAAGAGATAGGGACGCACTAGAGGAAGCCTTCGAGCTTTTGACATTTAATAACAAAATAAATAATTGGAAGAATTATTTGATTATTGCTAATAGCCTTTACCCCAAAGGAAATGAAAATCTAAAAGATAGAGCAGAAAGAGCAATGAAAATTTTTCCAGGCAATCAGGAGTTTATTGCTCTTTACAGAGAGATTGTAGTTGGACAGATAGGTGTTAATGCAGCTGCCCAGTATTCAAGTAATGGGTTGAAATATTATAATGAAAGGGATTATAAAAATGCAGCAAGTGAGTTTGAAAAAGCTATTGAATCAAACCCTCTTGATTATACCCATTATGAAAATGCAGCAACCTCTAATTATTTAATTGGTAATATAGAAAAAGCCTTAGAACAAATCAATATTGTTATAAATGAGATGAATCCTCTTAATGGTAAATGTGAATACATTAAAGCAATTATATTTATCAGAATGGGTGATCCAGTCGGAGCATGTCCATTATTGGAAATATCTAGAGACTCTGGATATTCACAATCTGAAGCATCTTTCAACCAATATTGTAATTAATTTAATCTCTCTTTAATAAAAAGATTCATTTTATTTTGCACATTAACAAATATTAAGTACTTTTGGTACTTGATAAGAGGTTAATTAAAAATATTTTATATGCTCGGTTATCTTTTATGTTGTATACTTTAAGAGTTAACCGAGTTTGTTTTTTTTAGATGAAATGGCTTGTCCTTTATACAAAACCACAGCATGAAATTCGTGTCTCAAACTCATTGAATTCAATTGGGATTAAGGCTTATTGCCCCACTTATAAGAAAATTGTTCAATATTCAGATCGTAAAAAAAAAGTTGAAAAGCCTCTTTTACCATCTTATGTTTTAGTTTATATATCAGAACAAGATCGTCAGAAAGTTTTTACAATTTCTGGTGTTGTTCGCTACGTTTTTTGGCTTGGGAAACCAGCTGAAGTTCGCTCTAAAGAAATAGAAGATTTACGAAACGGTTTACAAGGATTTATTCAAAGTTTTTCTTTAAAACAATTAAAAAAAGGGGCTAATTATAGTATTACAGAGGGACCTTTGAAAGGCCTAGAAGGCTCGGTTGTTTCTCATGCAAAAAATAAATTAAAATTAGAATTAACAGGCTTAGGAATGCTAGTTACATTGAACTTAGCTTAAGCATCTTTAATGAAATATTTGTGAGGTTTGTCTAATGGGTCAGACAGGGCGGAGCCATGAAAAGAAATAATTTTAAACTCTAATGTTAGGAGAATTAATAACCTCTAAAACCCGTTTACGATTAATGATAAAATTTTTCGTATCACAGGCCAATAGAGGATATCTTAATGGTCTCGCAAATGAAATGGGGGAATCTACAAATGCTATTAGAAAAGAGCTGAACCATTTGCAAAAAGCAGGATATTTAGATAAATTAAAAGTAAATAATAAGGTAGAGTATAAAGCTAATATTAAGCACCCATTATTTGATGTTCTCCGAAAGGTGGTATTGAAACATTTAGGGTTAGAGGATGTTGTTGAGAAAGTTCTCGAACGCATGGGAGCAGTAGACCAAATTATATTGGTAGGTGATTATTCTAAAGGGATTGATTCAGGGCTCATTGAAGTTTTTTTAATTGGACAAAATTTAAATATGAATTATATAGCTCAATTAGAAGAGAAAATTGAAAATTTAATTGGGAGAAAAGTAAGTTTTTATTTGGCCTCCAAGTTTTTAGCTGATAGAGAACACATCGAATTATATAATTCTAGTGATAAATAAAAGATAATGAAACCAAAAGCTATTATAGTTTCAGGATATTTTAATCCACTTCATAAAGGACATATAGAATACTTTCATTTAGCAAAAAAGCAGGGAGATGAACTTTTTGTTATTGTAAATAATGATTTTCAAAGAAAGCTTAAGGAATCAAAAGTATTTATGAATCAGGAAGAACGTATTTTGATTCTGAATGAACTATCAATAACAGATAAAGTTATACTGTCTATTGATCAAGATAGAACTGTTTGCAAAACGTTAAACAAAATATATCAAAAATTTAAAGATCAGTTCGATCTTTATTTTGCAAACGGGGGGGATCAAAAAAATGAAAGTATCCCTGAATTGTCCACTTGCAAGAAATTAAATATAGGACTTATAGAAGGGTTAGGAGACAAAATTCAATCTTCATCTTGGTTATTAAAAAAATAGAATGCAGATAAAAAATATTTGTTGTATTGGAGCAGGTTACGTTGGGGGACCAACAATGGCCATGATTGCATTAAAATGTCCAGACATAAAAATTACTGTTGTCGATCATAACTCTGAACGGATAGATGCTTGGAACGGCTCCCTTGAAAACCTTCCAATATATGAACCTGGGTTATCAGATATAGTCAAGGAAGTCCGAGGGGAAAACCTATTTTTTTCTAATGATGTTGAAACTTCAATTAATTTAGCTGAGATAATATTTATGGCGGTGAATACCCCTACCAAAACTGAAGGGAAGGGCTCGGGTATGGCAGCTGATTTAAGTAATATCGAAGCTTGTGCTCAAACGATTGCCAAAGCATCAAAATCGGATAAAATAGTTGTTGAAAAATCTACTGTACCCATTCGAACAGCAGAAAAAATTAAGGAAATATTAGATAGTAATGGAAATAAAGTAAACTTTGAAATTCTTTCAAATCCTGAATTTCTTGCAGAAGGCACAGCGGTTAAAGATCTTTACGAACCAGACCGTGTATTAATAGGTGGAGATGAAACAGAATCTGGGGAAAAAGCTGTTGCAGCTCTAGTGGATATTTATTCAAATTGGATTCCAAAAAATAAAATATTAACCACCAACGTTTGGTCATCTGAACTTTCCAAGCTAGCTTCTAATGCGATGCTGGCTCAACGAGTCTCCTCAATTAACAGTCTTTCTGCACTTTGTGAAAAAACAGGAGCTGATATTCATGAATTATCAAAAGCCATTGGAATGGATCATAGGATTGGACCGTACTTTTTAAGAGCATCAGTTGGTTTTGGGGGGAGTTGCTTTAAAAAGGATATTTTAAACCTAGTTTATTTATGTAATTATTATGGTTTAAACGAAGTTGCAGAATATTGGCATCAAGTCGTTAAAATTAATGACTATCAAAAAAAACGTTTTGCTCAAAACATTATTGATCGTTTAGGTGGAAATTTAGGAGGTCAAAAAATTGCTATTCTGGGATGGGCTTTTAAGACAAATACAAACGATAGTAGGGAAAGTCCAGCAATATATATTTCTTCAAAATTGTTGGAGAAAGGTGCTTCCTTAAAGATTTATGATCCTATGGTTTCTAAAGATAAAATTTTTCAAGATTTAAAAGAGATTAAAATAAGTAAAGGAATTTCTGACAACCTTATAACCAAACAATTAAATCAAGTAAGTATATTCAATAATATGGAATCATCAATACAAGATTCTGATGGGGTAGCCATTTTAACCGAATGGGATCAATTTAAAAAATATAATTGGGAATTATTAAAACAGAAAAATATTCCTGTTTTTAGCCACATGAGTCTGTGATATGAAAAATGTTTTATTTTTTGGAGGCTCAAGTTTACTTGCTACAATGTGGACTAATCATTGGAAAGGCAAGTTTAGTATTTTTATGACTCAGCATCAACAACAAATCGAAGCAGACAAATCAAAAATTATTGAAATCAAAGAGATTTCCCCTACTGAAATAAAAAAAATTCTTTCAACTTATAAAATAGATATTTTAATAAACTGTGTAGGTTTAACAAGTGTTGAACTTTGCGAATTAGAACCACAAAAAGCCAAGTATTTAAATTCTGATATTCCATCAATTCTTGCAAATGTTTGTTTTAATGAAAAAATAAGTTTTGTACACATTTCAACAGATCATTTATTTGACGGTATTAATGGGTTAAGAACTGAATCTGACAGGCCATCTCCATTAAATCAATATGGATTAACAAAAATAGAGGGCGATCAAAGGGTGGTTAAAAATAATCCAAATTCTTTAATTATAAGATCAAATTTTTTTGGAAGAGGGCCTAAATATAAGCCATCTTTTTCCGACATAATTATAAAAGCTTTACTTAACAAAAAAAAGATAGACTTATTTGAAGATGTATTTTTCACGCCTATTTATATTCGAGAGCTAGCTAACGTAGTAAACCAACTTTTAAATAAGAAAAAAAAAGGAATCTATAATGTAGTAAGTAATGAAAGAATATCAAAATATAAATTTGGACAATTAATTGCCGAACAAATGGGTTTTTCAAAAGATTTAATAACAAAAGGATTGCTAAGCAACAGGAAAGATTTAGTTATAAGACCAAAAGATATGAGCCTTTCTAACGAAAAAGTTAGATCAATCAAAGGAATTGAAATAAAGAGCTTAAAAAATCAGATAAAAGACCTGATTCAAAATTAATTTAAAACAAAATGATACCATATAGTAGACAAAAAATTAGCGAGAAAGACATAACAGCCATTGTAGATGTTTTAAAGTCAGATTATTTAACTCAAGGGCCAAAAACACCACAATTTGAAAAAATTGTTAGTGAATATTGCGGAGTAAAATATGGCTGTGCAGTAAATAGTGCTACAAGTGGACTTCATATTGCTTGTTTAGCATTAGGGGTTGGTGAGGGTGATATAGTTTGGACATCACCCATATCATTTGTTGCTTCCTCAAATTGTGCATTATATTGTGGAGCTACTGTTGATTTTGTAGATATTGATTCATCAAGTTATAATATGAGCGCAATTGCTCTAGAAGAGAAATTGATACTAGCAAAAAAGAAAGGAAATCTCCCAAAGGTAGTCATCCCTGTTCACCTTTCTGGAAAAAGCTGTGACATGGAAAAAATCCATAATCTTAGTAAAGAGTACGGATTCAAAATCATTGAAGATGCCTCTCATGCCATAGGAGCTAGCTATAAAAACCAAAAAGTTGGAAGTTGCAGCTATTCAGATATTACTGTTTTTAGTTTTCACCCCGTAAAAATTATTACAACATGTGAGGGTGGCATGTGTATGACTAACGACGCTAATATTTATAATTTATTACTTCGGTTCAGAAGCCACGGTATAACTCGACATGCTGAAGAAATGAAAAACAAACCTGACGGCCTTTGGTATTACGAACAATTAAATTTAGGTTACAATTATAGACTTAATGATTTACAAAGTGTTTTGGGTATTTCCCAAATGAAAAAAATTGACTCTTTTATAAAGGAAAGAAATAAACTTGCCTCAAATTATGATAATTTATTTAAAAGCACTAAAATAAATATTCCTAAAACCGATTCAGAAATATATTCTTCTTGGCATTTATACATTATCAGAACAAACAAAGATGAAGGGTTCAACAGAAATGTTATTTTTGAAAAATTTAGAAATTCCGGTATATACGTTAATATTCATTATATTCCGATATATCGTCAACCATTTTATCAAAAGATGGGTTTTAAATTTGAAGACTTTCCCGAATCAGAAAAATATTACAAAGAAGCGATTTCAATTCCAATTTTTCCAGGTCTAAAAAATGAGGAACAAAAAAAAGTTTTTTCCATAATAAATGAGCCCATCGGGTATCAAAACTTATTTTAAAATGAATAATTTTTTTGAATTTGAGGAGTTATTTTTCAATAATAAGGATGAAAATAACTTTAATTTTTCTCAAAAAAAAAAGGAAAACTGGGATGATTTTTTGAATCAACAGAACAATGTTCCCGTATTTTATTCCCACTATTTTAATGTTTTTCAGAATGAGATTTTAAAAGGTAAAAATTCAGATATTAAAGACCTTTCTTTTGAAATTTTATGGAATAATAAGTTAATAGGAATTTTCCCAATTACATTAATAAAAGGAACTGATAATATTGGAATCCCTGGAGTTTTCGGCCACTTGCTTCCGGTACTATATGAAGAAAATTTACCACTTTCAATTATTAGTCAAATTGATTCTCTCCTAATTAAAAAATTAATTCAATTTTCAGAAAATCTTGGCAACATAAAACTTTCTTTTCTTGATCAGATTACTCCAAAATTTAGCTTGACTAATTGGCATAAACTCCTCTTAAAAAATTCATTTAACTGCAATATTCAAAGGGAATCATTTGTTGATCTAAGCTGGGATTACTCTGAAATTAAAAAGAATTATAGAAAAAGCCATAAATCACGTATTTCCCAAGGGGAAAGATTATGGAATTTGATAAAATTAACAGAAAATCATGAAAGGATATGGAATGAATTTAAAAGTCTTCATTATAAGTCTGCAGGAAGAAAGACTAGATCTGATAAATCTTGGGATATTTTATATGAAAGTTTGATAAATAATTGCTCTAGCTTTTATTACTGTACCAATGAAAATGAAGAAATGATTGGGGGTGCGTTAATAATGCTAACTTCAACAGAAGCCTTCTATGCTATTGGTGCTAACGATAGATCGTTGTTTAAATTACCTATAGGTCACGCATTGCAGGATTTTATCATAAAAGATTTAAAAAACAGTTCATCTATAAAGTGGTACAGATTAGGTAGATTTTATAATTCTAACGACTTTATAAAGCCAACAGAAAAAGAAATAACAATAGGGAGTTTTAAAAATGGTTTTGCCACACATTTAATCACAAATTTTATTTTTAACAGAAATTGAAAAAAGAAGAATCTCATTTCCTCTGGCCAAAAGTATCATATAAATGGCATGATTTTTTCGGAAAAGGAAGTGAAGAAAAAATCGAAAGTACTTTAAAAGAAATGTTTCCGTCTGGATTTCCTGTTGTTTGTTCAAGTGGAAGAGTTGCATTACAAATAGCATTAACTGAAAAAAATCTTAAAAGAACTGACAACATCAATCTTTTCCCATATGCTAGTCATTGTGTTGTAAGTGCTGTTTCAAGAGTCACAAATTCAACTCCGTTTCTATATTCAAATAATTCAGATTCTAATTTGGTTTATCATCAATGGGGTTATAACTCTTGCGAAAAAAATAATGTTATAATTGAAGATAGTGTTGATTCATTATACGAAAAGAATACGCCTTTATTTTATTCAAAAAGCGATTACGAAATTTGGTCTTTGAATAAAATTTTAGGAACCTCTTCAGGTGCAATTTTATGGTGTAAAAAAATGAAAGATGCAAAAAGAATTAAGAAAAAATTAATTAAAAATAATTCAGTTATATTTAGTTGGTTTCTTCGAATATTAAGTAATAAATATCTCAAATTATATAAATATTGGGAAGGAACGGAGGTCAATTATAAAGGAATATCTAAATATCAAGCAAAGGAAATATATAATAAAATCCTTTCTTGGGATTCATTAGTTTTAGATCGAAAAAACAAAATCAATTATATTTTAAAGAATTCTAAATTAACTTTTAAAAAACCAAAAGGGAGATTACCAAATGTAATTTTACTTAATTCTTCGGTTCCTGAAAAAAAACTAAGTGAAATAGGTTTTTCTCCTGGCTATCGCCATTTTTATAATGGGATCAAATTAAATAAAGTTTTTCCATTACCAATTCATCAAGATGTATCAATAAGCGAAATACAACAAGCACTTAAATTAAACAATGATTTATAAATGAAATTCTGAAGATTATACTAATGTAAATAATTCTCTAGAATCAACTTTTAGTTTCAAACGAATGATTTTAAAAAAAGGGATTAAAAATCAAAAAAAATTAAAATATATACTACAAATTAAATGAGAAAGCTCAGAATAATTTTTTTAGGTCAAGGGATTAAGGCTTCAAAAACATTGGAAAGGTTAAATAAAAATAAATCCATCGATGTAATTTTTTGTGCACCTAGGATTAGTGATCATGAAAACCTTAGTTGGTTTGATGATGGTATCTTATCGGATAAGGTAAATGAACTAGGGATAGAACTACTTATTCATTCTGATTTAAACTCTGATAAATTTATTGATATAGTTGAGAAATCTAAAATAGATTTGATAGTTAATTTAGGCCACGGACAATTATTCAAAAGAAATTTAATTAGTTCGGCTAAAGTTGGAATTTTAAATTATCACCCTGGATTACTTCCTTTTGGACGAGGTTCAGGTGCAGTTGTTGGAGAAATAATAAATAATGCTTTTTCGATTGGAAGAACTTGTCATTTAGTAGATGAACATTTTGACAGAGGGATTATTATTTCTCAACAAGAATTTGATATTTCTGAGACCACAACTTTAAATGATGCAAGTGAATTATTAAATAAAGATGTTGATTTATTTATCAATAATGCAGTAGAAAAGGTGCTTACAGATTTTAATAATACTGATAAAGTTCATAAACTTGGGTTTGGAAGATATTATCCAAAGTTTGTTGAGGGGGATGATTTTATAAATTGGAATGATACTTCTCTAAATATCTATAACAAAGTTAGATCACGTTTATTTGAGAGATTATCAGTTATATATACTAAAAATGATTTAAAAAAATTTTTAGTTGCCGGTGTAAAAATTGCAAATCATGTAGAAGACTATATTTCAGTAAACGGACAAGTTATTGATAAATCATCGATAGGTGTTTTAGTGAAAACTAATGATTCTGCAATTTGGATTACTCAAATAATTGATCCAAAAACAGGTGAAAAATACGTCCCAAAATTCAATATTGGGNAATGCTTTCAAACTTTAAATATTTTTGATTTCATAAACCTTATGTTAAATTCAAAAAATATAAAAGGGGAATAATTTTATTCTTCAAATCACTAAAAATTAATACAAAACAGCGGTCTAAAAATGAAAATAGCCCTAGGAACAGCACAGTGGGGAATGAATTACGGGATTTCAAATTCTCATGGTATACCGAGTGATGAAGAATTAAAAGCTGTTTTTTCAATTGCTCAAAAAAACAATATTAATTTATTTGATACTGCTTTTGAATACGGAAATGCAGAGAAACGTTTAGGTCAAATTTCAGTAAAAGAAAATAAAATAATAACAAAAGTTGGTTCCTTCTCAGAACACAATTGTTTAAAAAATCAATTAGATAATTCTTTTAAAAATCTTGATAGAAAAAAAATATATGGTTGTCTTTTTCATAACAGTAAAGATTTAATTGAAAATAGGCAACTATGGACAAATCTTAAAGAATATAAAAAAGAAGGTAAAATTAATAAGATTGGTTATTCTCTATACGAACCAAGTGTATTATTAGAGTTATTAGAAGCTGATATCATTCCAGATGTCGTTCAGGTTCCCTACAATGTTTTAGACAGAAAATTTGAGCCATATTTTGATTTATTAAAGGGATATAATGTAGAAATTCACTGCAGATCTGTTTTTCTTCAAGGATTATTTTTTAAATCGATTGATGAACTGGGCTCAAAGTTTCAGGATTTAATACCACCTTTTATTGAACTTGAGGGAATAGCAAAAAAAACTAAATTTCAAATACTTTCTTTAGCTCTATGTTTTGTTCTTCAGAATCCTAAAATTGACTATGTTGTTTTGGGGGTTGAGACTTCGAGGCAACTAAATCAAATTATTGTTGCTTCAAAACAAAAGTTATCAAAAAAATTATTTGAACAAATTAAATCTATAAAGCTTGACAGCAAAGATATCTTAAATCCAGTCAATTGGAAATGAAAAATAAACTTAATATTATCGCAGAAATTGCCCAAGGCTTTGAAGGTAATTTAGAACAATCAAAACTATTGATCAAAGCAGCAGCGAAAGCAGGTGCTGATGCAGTAAAATTTCAGATGGTTTATGCGGATGAATTATCTACTGTTGATTACAAACATTACTCTTTATTCAAAGAGTTAGAAATGGCAGACGCGCAATGGAAATCTTTAAAGGATTATGCTTTATCGTTTGGGACAAATTTAATTGTAGATGTTTTCGGTGTAAAAAGCTTAAAAACTGCAGAGAAAATCAATATTAATTCGATTAAAGTTCACGGTACTGATGTTACTAATCTTGGGTTATTAGAAGCGATAGCTATTTCTCCTATTAAGAATGTAATTTTAGGATTAGGTGGGGCTTACTGGGCGGAAATAGAAAAAGCTATTAAAATATTAAAATTTAAGGAATTAACATTGTTATGTGGTTTTCAAGGTTATCCAACCAAAACAGAAGATAATCATATCGCTCGAATGCATCTTATAAAAGAAAAAGTAAAAAGTATTCATGCTAATTTCAAAATGGGATATGCAGACCATCCAGAAGATGAAAAATTTGCTTCTACTATTTGTTTAATTGCTGTAGGAGCAGGAGCAGAGGTTATTGAAAAACATTTAACACTTGGAAAGGTAATGAAAATGGAAGATTTTGAATCAGCCCTTAATCCAGATGAATTTAAACACTTTGTTAAACAATTACAAATGGGTAAAAAAGCACTTGGAGAGATTATCAAGGAAGAAAATTTTGGCATGAGTGAGGCAGAAAAAACATATAGAAAAAATGTTCGAAGAGATGTTGTAGCACTAAAAGAAATCCTTCAAGGTGAAATATTGACTGCAAAAAACATTACTTTAAAAAGAACATCAAATCTAAGCAGCATAAAACAGTTAGAATTAGTACTGGGAAAAACAGCAAAGAATTTAATACAAAAGAATCAGCCGGTATTAACAAAAGACATAAATTAACTATGAAAAGAAAATTAGTTGCTGCATTGGCCTGTCGCAATCAAGGATCACGTTTGTATGGTAAACCTCTCCAAAACTTAGACATTGAGAAGGGAATTCGTGTTATTGATTTAATAATTGACGGATTAAATTCACTAAGCTGTATTGATAAGGTTGTTTTAGGAATAAGCGAAGGAAAAGATAATGAAGTATTTAAATCAGTTGCCAAACAAAAAGGTATTGAATATATCGTAGGNGATCAAATTGATGTTTTAAATCGATTGATTAGGTGTGGCGAAAAATTTGATGCAACAGATATTTTTAGAGTAACAAGTGAATCTCCATTTTTATATCATAAGGCAGTTGACAGTCTATGGGAGCAGCATTGTTCACAAAATAACGATGCTACTTTTTATGAAGATATAATTGATGGCTGTGGCTTTGAATTCATTCAATTGGAAGCTCTAAAACATTCACATTTAAGGGGTAAGAAAAAGCACCGATCTGAATTATGCACTTTATATATTAGAGAAAATATAAGTGATTTTAAAGTTCAAAAGGTTAAAGCACCTGATCATCTCAATCGAAAAGATTTACGTTTAACCGTTGATAACCCAGAGGATTTAGTTGTATGCAGAAAGGTCTTTAATCAGCTGAAAGACCAATCGCCTCAAATTATTTTGGAGGATATTATTACTTATTTAGATCAAAATCCTGATTTAAAAGATTTAATCTATCCATTTACAATTGAGGGTTATAATACTATGTATATATAATATATGAAAAGAAGTCAATCAATTCAATATAGAAAATCTATACATCAATTAATACCTGGAGGAGCACATACCTATTCAAAAGGAGATGATCAATTTCCAGAGAATGCTCCTGCAGCGATATTAAAGGGAAAAGGAGCATTCGTCTGGGATGTTGATGGAAATAAATTTTTAGATTGTTCAATGGGATTAACAAGTGTAAGTTTAGGTCATGCACACGAACCTATTATCCAATCAATAAAAGAAGAATTAGACAAAGGTGTTAATTTTCAACGCCCCTCATATATTGAAAGAGAAATGGCAGAATCTTTTCTTTCTATTGTACCCCAACACGATCGAATTAAGTTTTCTAAAAATGGCTCAACCGCAACAACAGCTGCAGTGAAATTAGCCCGTGCATATACAGGAAGAAAACTAGTGGCTTTTCCATCGGACCACCCTTTTTATAGTTATGATGATTGGTTTATTGGAAAAACAAAATGTAACAGGGGAGTGCCAGATGAGGTAAGCGATTTAACAATAACATTTAAATCTTGTAATCTAGATTCTTTAAAAGCATTGTTTGAAGAATATCCTAATCAAATTGCAGCTGTGATTACAGAGCCAGAAAAACCACATTGTTCAAATTGTTCTTGCGAACTGTCTTCCGGAGATTACCTGCAACAGGCTATTCAATTTACTCAAGAAAATGGGGCAGTTTTTATTTTAGATGAAATGATTAGTGGATTCAAAGTTGATTTTCCTGGATCTATCTCAAAATATAATCTTTCTCCTGATTTAGCAACTTGGGGAAAAGGAATTGCGAATGGTTTTTCTTTTTGTGCTTTAACGGGTAAAAAAGAAATCATGGATTTGGGGGGTATAAAGAATCAAGGGGAAGAGAAAATATTTTTGATTTCAACTACACATGGAGGAGAAACCCATTCTATTCGTGCTGGAATTAAAACTATAGAGGAATTTAAAGACAAAAATGTAATTGAACATAATCATAGAATAGGGAATTTAATTATTGATAAAACTCAAGAAATAATTAACCTAATGCAGTTGGAAGACTTCATTGAAGTAACACCATGTCCTTGGATGATAGTATTTTCTTTTAAGAATAATAACCAAGATATTTGTAATGGGCATCGAACTTATTTCTTACAAGAAATGATTAACGAAAATATTTTATTTCAAGGAATTTTTGTGCCATGCTTAAGTCACAGTCATAAAGAAGCTACTTTTTTCATAAATGCTTTTGAAAAAGTAGTAAGAAAGTATAAAGTAATTCTTGATTCAGGATATAAAGACTTTTTATCAGGAGAACCAACTAAGGCAGTCTTTAGAAAATATAATTAACTAAATGGATTTTTTGTTTTTGAGTGAAAAAAAAAATCTTGCAATGTTTAATTTTTTGTCATTATATGGGAGCGTTTCGTGGAAAAGTAATGAACTAGAATTGGAAGAATTAAAATTATTTGATTGGATCATTTCATTTAAAAAAAGAATTACCACCAAAATTAGATTTGAACACTAAAATAAACAACATAAAATGACAGATTTAGAAATCATCGACGAAATTGAAAAAGTAAGATCAAAAAACAATATAAATTGGATGAATATATTGAGACTATCATTTAAACATGCACCAAATGAAGCTAGAAAAATTGTTTCAAAAATTAATCAAGATGATGGTAAAATAAGTGAATTGTTGAAATTATTATCAAACAATCAATGAATCCACCTGTTTTACTAAGCAAATTTAATTCGGTATTTATTATTGCAGAGCTTTCCGCAAATCATAATGGAAGTCTTAACATTGCAATTGAAACAATAAGGGCGGCTAAAAGGGCCGGTGCAGATGCAATTAAACTACAGACCTATACTGCTGATACAATAACCATAAATTCAAATAAAAATGATTTTATTATAAATAATGGTAGTATATGGGATGGGGATACCTTCTATAAACTTTATGAAAAAGCCCATACACCATGGGAGTGGCATGAAGAATTATTTAGGGTAGCAAAAGAAGAAGGTCTCCTTTGTTTTTCTTCTCCTTTTGATTTTACTGCAGTGGATTTTTTGGAGACCCTTGGAAATCCAATATATAAAATAGCCTCTTTTGAAATCACTGACATTCCATTAATTGAATATATTGCCTCTAAGGGTAAGCCTCTTATCATTTCAACTGGAATTGCTGGCTTAGATGACATAAAATTAGCATTGAATGCATGTAATAAAAATAAAAATATAGCATTATTGAAGTGTACATCAAGTTATCCTGCACCTGTTGAAGAAGCAAATTTAATTATGATTAAAGATTTGGCAGATAGATTTGGGGTAATAACTGGTTTATCCGATCATACATTAGGAATTACTGCTCCGGTGATTGCTGTTACTCAAGGAGCAAAAATAATTGAAAAACATTTTATTTTGGATAAATCTATAGGAGGGCCTGACGCTAGTTTTTCATTAAATGAGGAGGAATTCACCCAAATGGTAAAAGCCGTCAGAGAGACTGAAGTAGCATTGGGAGAAGTAAATTATAAATTAACAGAAAAACAACTTCAAGGGAGAAATTTTTCTCGTTCTCTTTACGTTACTGAAGATGTAAAAAAAGGTGAATTAATTACTAACGAAAACATGAGATCTGTCAGACCAGGTTTTGGAATACACCCTAAGCACACACCTTCTTTACTGGGAAAAAAATTCAATCAAAATATTTCAAAAGGATCTAGGATGTCTTTTAATTTCGTAACTAAAAAATAAAAATATGAAGTATAGAATTTATTGTTCAAACTCAAAAAAAGTAAATAAAACAATAAAATCAACCCCACTTATTTATCAAAATAATAACTTTTCAATTCATGGGACTCATTTCATAAAACAATGGAAAAATGATGAAGGCAATAATTTTTTTCTTATTGGAGATATTATTGGGCAAAGAGTATTAGGCGACAAATTATCAAACATTGAGAGTTACACTCTTTTCGAAAAAAAAGAAAATACAACCCTTATTGAAGGAAGGTATATTGTTATTGAAGTGACTAATCAGAATAAAGTTTCTATCTGGGCAGACCAATTTAGTAGAGCAGAAATTTTTTGGGCAAAAAATGAAAATGGTGATATTGAAGTCACCTCTGGAATAGACATGTTTTCTGAAGACATAAATATGGGGCCAATAGACCAAAATAGTTTAGCGCAATTTATAACTATATACGGCAATAGACCTTTAAAAAAGCATACGCTTCACGAAAATATTAATCGACTAGGAATTTTGGAGACATTTACATTTTCAAATGATAACATATATATCAACAAAATAGAATTTAAACCCAAAACTACATTTTCAAAAGAAAATACTTTAAAACTAAATAAATATGCAGACTTTTTTATTGAGTCTGTTAGGGCGCGTTCATCTGCTACTCAAAATATTGTTTTTTTGTCATCAGGCTGGGATTCCACTTCGATTTTAGCTACCCTTTGTCATTTATTTGACGCTTCAAAAATAGAGTGTATTATTGGAAGGATGAAATACTCGAATAGAAGTGAAATAATTAATCAATTTGAGTTAGATAGAGCTCAAAAAATGGCAGATTATTATAATGTGAAGCTTCACATAGTTGAACTTAATTATACTGAATCAATTAAAGAATTTATTCGAGATTCAAAATCTATTTTTAGGTCTCAACAGTTTGGAGGTTTCACTGGTTTAAATCACTGGCTTCTTGCAAAAGGGGCAAAAAAAATAGCTCATCCAAATGCAGTAGTTTTTGCAGGTGAAATTAGTGATGGTGCTCATAATTTAGGTTTTAGCCAATATTTTTCAATTTATCATCCTAGTTCACATTCTTTTAGAGAGTATAGTGACAAAATGGCCTCGTATTTGTTCGGGCCAACTTTTTTATCTCAACTTATTAATGGAAACCATGAAGATGATCCAGTATGGAAAATTCTTATGTCATATTATAAGGACTCTAAATTTGACAGTCCTAAACAAGGGAAAGATGATATCACAGCTCAATTATTAAGCACTTTTTTTCTCAGTGGGGGGAGAATACCACTCTATTCCAAAGATAATTCTAAAATACTTACTGAAAAAGGAAGAAAATCACTTTTGATTAATGCAGAAGAAACTTATTTGAATGAGTTTAAGGGTAAAGTTGATTTTAATAATTTGTACTCACATTACCTTCATTTATATCACTCTTTTCATTGGCAAGGAGGAACAGTAGCTACCTTAGAACATATGTGTGATGCTTTTGGCTTGAAATGCAGATTACCTTTTATTGATCAAAAAATAATTGGTTTTCTCTCTGAAATGCCTGAGAGCTGGGGGAGAGGCTTAGAATTAAATAATACAAAATTCCCTCTCAAATGGATGCTAACCAATAGAATAGACTATCCGATCCATTTACAGGAAGGACCACATTCATATCTTTATGATGTCAACCCTTCTTTTTCGCATATGGATGAGATTGTCAATGCATCCTCATTAACTTTATTGTTTCGTGAATTATTCCAGGATGAAGATTTCATTAAAATATATGATCCACAATATTTTGATATAAATTATATTAAAGGTGTTGTTTCAAAATTATTATCAGGGAAAACCCTTGAAGGGCAGGAATTGTTAGATATACTAAGTGTAGGAAATCTAATTGCCTTTGGAATAGTTTAAGAAAAAAACTATTAAAAAATTACCCTTAATTTCTCAATAAATTAATTAATGAAAACTATTTTTATAGATAATATTTCTTTTTATGTTTTTATTAAACTGATCTTTCTTTCGAGAAGTTATATTGAAATCAAAGTCTTGAATGATCCTAATAAAACAGAATCATTTTTTATCAGAGTACTGATCTTTTTTGGATATAGAGTTAATATCGAATCTTTTTTTTACGGAGATTTACATGGATCATCAGGAGAAGCCCTTACTTTTATCTCTAGAAAAAAAGCTTCACTCTTAGCATTAGAATTTTCAAAATTTATTATGAATGATAAAGAAATAATAAAATTTGGTAAAAAATCTCCAGAAATAAAAAACATTATTGAGTTATTTATTTCAAAAAAAACTATGATGGAATTTGAGTACTATGTACTTAGAGTAGAATACATTAATAAAATCCATAATGATAAAGCTGATCTATGGGTTAAAAACTCACTTTTAATTAATTCCACTTTCATTCAAAATTCTTTTAAAAGCCTAAATATTGTTATCTATAAATCAATTAAAAAAGAAGTTTTTTTCTTTTTGAAAAAAATCTTAAAAATTTTTTTAATGATATTTAAGTCTTTAAAAAAAGTTGATTTACAAAAGAAAACTTATCATCTAGTTGCTCTAGCAAGCGATGAAATAAATTTAAATACTGATAAAAGACATTTTCCTCACTGGTTTAAAAAAAACAAGTATCAAACATTAATTCTGAATATGAACTTGTTTCCAGTAAAAATATCCAAGGAAGATTGTAAAAAGAATAAAATTTCCATAGTTGATAAAATAAATGCTCTATCCTTTTTCAATCAATTTCAAAGAAGATTTTTCAAATTAAGTAATCAAAACCATTTTCCAATCCAGCTAATTAGTTTGATAAAAGAATTATTTTTTTTGAGTGAAAATTGCTATTATTGATTTAAAAAAATTAAATGCAAAAAATTCATTTATATAGACCCTCAACAGCCAATAACTGATGCTGTTCAATTAATTTCCGCAGACTTAAAAATCAAAAC
>NYVM01000022.1 GCA_002684605.1 Candidatus Pelagibacterales bacterium
TAAAATAGATGCAACACACTCAGATGTCTGGATAGCTCATAATGACCCAAAATTATTTGATTTGGTTAATTCTAATAGCAAAAAAATTTTATGGTTAACATCTTCAGGTCTAAAGCTAGCTAGACCAGAAAATTTTACGGCAGTAATGAAGCATAAACCAACTATAATCATTCAAGGTGAAAACCATATAAACTCTATACCAGATGGTTTAAAATCATTAGATGCGAGTATTATACCTTCTGGAAATAATCCTCATTTTATNGAAAACNAAAGTTTATTGCCTTCTATTACNCCTAAAGCATTAGTAACTACTCATCCTCTTATGGGGCTGGACTGGATAATAAATTTATGGGTANAANATATACATACTAAATTGCCATGGGCAGAACTACATATATACTCTTATACTCTTCACAAAGCTATGTCNGGAAAAAAGATTCCAGATATATATNATNCAATATTAAAACTTGTAGAGACAAATTTAGCTTATAATATTAAAATTAAATCTCCAAAAATAGATACAGAAATGGTCAAAGAAATTAAAGATATGAGAGTACATTTATATCCTTCTCATAAATATGAAGTTTCAGCATTTTCCTTATCAGAAACTCAGGTATTAGGTATGCCTGCAGTAATAAGACCATTAGGAGCAGCTATAGAAAAAATATATAATGGTAAAACTGGTTTTATTGCTAATGATGAATCCCAATTTGTAGAATATTCTACCAGAATTTTAAGTGATTTATCTTTTTTTAATAGGATGCACGAAGAATCTAAAGTTATAAATAAATTAAGGAGCTGGNATAAAGTTGCAGAAGAATTCTTGCAAGTATTTAAATCCAGATAAATTTTTATTATGAAAAAATTATTATTTATAGGAAATACTAGATTAGGTGACGCAGTAATGTCTACAGGNTTACTTAATGACTTATGTGATTATTATGATGCAAAAGCAACTGTAGTATGCGGTAANGTTGCGGCTCCAGTATTTGACGGTTGCCCNATNGTTAATAAAGTAATTAAGATTAAAAAAAANAAATATAGTCTGCATTGGTTAGATATATGGAAAGAAATACGTTTAACTAGATGGGATATTATATGTGACTTAAGAAGTACGCCTATTATATGGCTGGTTAGGTCNAAAAAAAGAATAGTTTTAAGGTCAAGTGGAGATAAAGAACATCGTATAGTTCGCTTGAGTAAAATTAATCCTTCTCAAAAACAGCCAATGCCTAAAATATGGATAAATAATCATGCTCATACAGAAGCTAAAAGTTATTTAAATAATTCTACAGGTTCATTTATTGTTATAGGGCCTACTGCTAATTGGGCAGCTAAGGTATGGCCTAGTGAGNATTTTGCNATNTTAATNAAAAAGATATTAACCCATAAAAAACTACTGGGATCTACAGTAATTATAGTTGGTGGCCCNGGTGAGGAAGNGGTAGGAACAGAATTAATTAATCAGCTTGAAGGTATTAAACTGATAAACTTAATAGGAAAGCCTATATTGCCAACAGCTGCTATTTTTTCATTATCCAAATTATTTATAGGAAATGATTCTGGCTTGATGCACCTAGCAGCAGCCACAGGAATTCCAACTTTGGGATTATTCGGGCCAACAGATAATAATTTATACTCTCCATCAGGAAAAAATGCGATGTATATTAGAACTCCAGAAAGTCCTATAGAGTTAATGAGTATACCTGGGTTTGATCATAGAACCTCTCTATCATTAATGAGAACATTAACGGTAGAAATGGTTGAAAACAAAGTTAGGTACTTGTTGCAAAATATATCCTCTTAAAATAACATATTTATTTATAATAATAAGGAAAACAAATGAAAGTATATTTAATTGCTCATATTGAAGTTACAAATCCTGAATTAATGGAGAAGTATCGAGCACAAGTGCCTGAGATCGTAGCCAAGTATCAAGGTAAATATTTAGTAAGAGGTGGTGAAACAGAGGTTATAGAAGGTGATTATTTTAAGCATAGGATTGTTTTGTTAGAATTTCCTAATAAAGAATGTGCAAATAATTTTTATAATTCAGATGATTATGCACCATTAAAAATGCTNAGATTAGAGGCTGGCAATAATTCTTCCGTTCTTGTTGAAGGTGTAGAATANAGCCTATTTATTTTTTAATTGTAAATATATGNTTCTCGGTTGGAAATGTTTTATTTTTAACTTCATTTGAATATTTTTTTATAGCAGTTGTTATGTTATCATTAATATTTCCATATTTCTTTACAAATTTAGGAGTAAAATCTCCATATAAATTAAGTATATCATGAGATACTAAAATTTGTCCGTCACAATTTCTGCCTCCTCCAATGCCTATAGTAGGAACTTCAATAATATTAGTTATTTCAGTAGCTACTTCTTCTGGTATGGCTTCAACAACCATTGAGAAAGCTCCAGCTTCAGATATTGCTTTAGCATCATTTATAAGCTTTTTTGATTCTTTATCTGTTTTGCCTTGGGTAAAAAACCCACCTAAGGTCTGAATTCTTTGCGGCATTAGTCCTATGTGTCCCATTACAGGAATGCCTCTCTGATTAAGAAACTGAATAGTATCTGCAAATTCTTCTCCGCCCTCTAATTTGACAGATTGTGCTCCAGTTTCTCGCATTATCTTACTGGCAGATCTAAAAGCCAGTTCTGGCGATTCTTCATAACTACCAAAAGGCATATCTACTACTATATGCGGCTTAGTTGTAGATCTAACTACTGCTGCTCCATGGTTTATCATCATATCTAATGTAACGGATAAAGTATTTTTAAATCCATATATAGTCATACCTAAACTATCTCCGACAAGAATAATATCAACATCATCATTAACTAATCTAGACATTTGTGAGGTGTAACAAACTAGAGACACCAAAGGTTGTTGTTCTTTATCAGTTAATTTTCTTTTACGTATATCTCGAACAGTTAATCTTTTATTCATTTTTATTTTCACTTGTATAAATTATTAATTAAATTTCTATAAAATATTATAACAAATATAATATTTTTTTAATATATTTTTTTAAAATATAAAATTGAGATTGACTTTCATTATCAACTGTAATTTAATACTAACATTAATGGAGAATAAAAATGTACGTTTGTATATGCAACGCATTCACATGCAGAGATGTTAGAAGAGTTAAATCTCAAGGAGTATCAAAATCTGGGCAGGTATATAAGAAACTTGGCTGTAGGATGCAATGTGGCAAATGTTTAGAAACTATCGATAATGTATTAAAAGAAGATCAACCTAAAGATACCTTGGCAAATAGATCGCTAGATTTTAATATTTCTTCATCAGTTACTGTTTAGTAATAATTTTAATTTTATTATTCTTTAATCTTTTTTATAAAAAATACTTCTTTTTTTTGAGAATGAGAATGCATCGCAACCTCTTGTTTTTAAACAATTTTTCTTGATTTTCATATATTTTTACTCCATATAAAACGTATCAAACATCTTTAAAGGAGGTATTTATGAAAGGCGATAAAGAAGTTATAAGACATTTAAATGTGGTTTTAACAAATGAGTTAACTGCCATAAACCAGTATTTTCTTCATTCTAAAATGTTTAAGCATTGGGGATATGAAAAACTAGGGGCAAAAGAATATGAAGAGTCTATAGATGAAATGAAGCATGCCGACATGATTATTGAAAGAATACTATTTTTAGACGGCATGCCTAATGTACAAGAGATGCACAAAATTATGATCGGTGAAGAACCAATAGAATCGTTAAAATGTGATTTCGAAATAGAAGTTAAGGCTATTCCAGATTTAAAGGCAGCAATACAGCATTGTGAAAAAGTTGCTGATTTTGTAAGTAGAGATATATTCAGACAAATATTAGCTTCTGAAGAAGAGCATTATGATTGGTTGGATACTCAATTAGGCCTTGTAGAACAAATAGGAAGAGAAAATTGGTTACAATCTCAGGTGTAATTAATTAAAACTAATTCTTATCTAATTTACTATATTATTTAATATACTATATATATAATTATAATATAGTAAGTAGATGAGGAGAAGTTTTTGAAGGATTATTTTACAGGATCAGATAAGTACGTAGCTACTGATGAATTAGCTTTAGCGGTTAACGCTTCTATTACTCTAGAAAGACCTTTGCTTATAAAAGGTGAGCCAGGAACAGGGAAGACTATGTTAGCCGAAGAGGTTGCAAAGTCACTAGGTAAGTCTTTAATAAAATGGCATGTTAAGTCCACTACCAAGGCTCAACAGGGACTTTATGAGTATGATGCTGTTTCAAGACTAAGAGATTCGCAATTAGGTGATGCAAGAGTTGAAGATATAAATAATTATATCAGGCGGGGTGTCTTATGGGATGCATTTGTTGCTGATAAAAAACCAGTATTATTAATTGATGAGGTCGATAAAGCCGATATAGAATTTCCGAACGATTTGCTATTAGAATTAGATAAAATGGAGTTTTATGTTTACGAAACAAAAAAAAATATAATAGCAAAAGAAAGGCCTATAGTTATCATTACGTCTAATAATGAAAAAGATTTACCTGATGCCTTTTTAAGAAGATGTTTCTTCCATTATATAAGGTTTCCAGATGAAGAAACTATGAAATCTATTATAGAAGTGCATTTTCCAAAGATAAAGCAGAAACTCGTAGATGCAGCTCTCAAATCTTTTTTTGAAGTTAGAGATGTGGCTGGTATTAAAAAGAAACCTTCTACATCTGAATTATTAGATTGGATAAAACTTCTTTTAGCTGAAGATATTTCTCCTGAAGTTTTAAGGCAAAAAGATACTAATAATGCTCTTCCTCCTCTTTATGGAGCTCTTTTAAAGAATGAGGCAGATGTTCACATGTTCGAACGTTTAGCTTTTATAGCAAGACGTGATAATAATTCAATATAAGGAGTACATCATGATGTTTATGAAAAATAAAATTAATTACTTTCTAAAGCCTATGTTTATTATAATATCTTTTTTTACTATTATTCTTTGCTCTACCTCATCTTCTTTTTCAAAAGAAATTTGTCTAACAAATTTTGGTAAAGATCCAGTTGCGATGGTTATTGGCCACTCTATGCATTGGCTTGATGCACGTAGAGGCAGATGTATTATAACAAATGAAGTAGAAGCACTGATTCAAAATGTAGACGTTAAAGATGTTTGCTCATTTGATGAAAAAACTACATCAGTTGATTTAGTTACGTATGCTTGTTTTAGAGTAAAAGGTGAGGCAGGAAAATGCACCCCAGAAATAGAAAATTGGGAATTTGCAGAAGATTGCGAAAAAAGAGTAAAAAGGCCTCAATAAAAATTAAGGTGCAAATTGTTTATAGGTTTTTTACATCAACTTAAGGGTGCAGGTGTTCCTGTATCTATTAGAGAATATTTAGATTTTATTTCTGGTTTAGATTCAGGAATAGTAAATTTAGATACTAATTCTTTCTATAATTTTGCTAGAGTTTCCTTGGTCAAAGATGAAAGATACTTTGATAGGTTTGATAGAATATTTTCGGAATTCTTTGAAGGTGCCATAAAAAAAGGTGAAGAGATGCTGGGCAATATTCCAGAAGATTGGATTAAAGATGCTTTGCAAAAAAATCTTTCGAATGAAGATAAAGAAAAAATTAAATCTTTAGGAGGATGGGATAAGTTACTTGAAACCTTAAAAGAGCGTCTAGAGGAGCAAAAAAAAAGACATCAAGGTGGAAATAAATGGATAGGTACAGGCGGAACTTCTCCTTTTGGTTCCGGAGGATACAACCCTGAAGGAGTTAGAATAGGAAATGAAGGGAAAAGGCAGGGGAGAGCTGTAAAAGTATGGGAAAAAAGGCTATGGACAAATTTTGATGATAAAAAAACTTTAGGAATTAGAGATATTAGAGTTGCTGTCAGGAGGCTACGACATTTTGCGAGAACAGGAACCCCAGATGAGTTTGATTTGAAAGAAACTATTAATGCAACTGCTAATAATGGTGGGTATTTAGATGTCAAAATGATGCCAGAAAGAAAAAATAGAATAAAATTATTATTATTTTTAGATGTTGGAGGTTCAATGGATCCATATATTTCAGCATGTGAAGAACTTTTTTCTGCATCTAAAAGTGAATTTAAAGATTTAGAGCATTTCTATTTTCATAATTGCCCATATGAAGTTTTATGGAAAAATAATCCTCGTTCAGCTGAAGACATTATATCTACTTGGGATGTGATTAGAAAGTATGGCAGTGATTATAGAGTTTTATTTGTCGGAGATGCTTCTATGAGCCCATATGAAATAGCCTATGCTGGTGGCTCCATAGAACATTGGAATGAAGAAGCTGGAGCCTTATGGCTAGATAGAATTACTTCTCATTTTGATTCTGTTGCTTGGCTAAACCCAGAAAACAAAAAGATTTGGAATTCTTCTGCTTCTAATAAGATGATACGAGAAATATTTGAAGAAAAAATGTATGAATTAAATTTGTCTGGTATTGAAGAGGCTATGAAAACTTTATCTCGTTAATTTATATATTAAATTGCTAGATATTTATCTCTTGTTTTTGTATCCTTTTGTAATTCTTTTAAAGAGCCATTCCAAACTGCTTCTCCTCTGTCAATAATAATTGCTTTTTCTGCAACTTCCATACAAAAATGCATATTCTGTTCAGCAAGTAGAATTGTAACACCTAGATTTTTTAAGTTTTTTAAAATTAAAGCAATATCTTCTACAATTATTGGAGCTAAACCCTCAGAAGGTTCATCAAGTAATAGGATTTCTGGGTTACCTACTAAGGTTCGAGCAATAGAAAGCATTTGTTGTTCTCCTCCCGATAGTTGGCCAGCTTGTCTATTTTTTAATTTTACTAACATAGGAAATGTTTCCCATACTTTATCAATTGGCCAGTCATTTTTTCCTTCTAAATTATTTTTTTTTCCTAAATCAATATTTTCTTCTACCGTATGTTCTGGAAATACTTGTCTATCTTCTGGTACATAACCTATTCCTGCTAGTGCTCTTTTACTTGTTGCTTGTTTTATTAATTCTTTGCCTTTTAGTAATATAGAGCCAGAATTAACATTTATTATGCCCGTTATAGCTTTAAAGGTGGAGCTTTTGCCTGCACCATTTCTACCGAGTAAAGCTATAATATTATTTTTGGTAATATCTAAATTCATATTAAAGAGCACTTGGCTGTTACCATAAAAAGCATTGAGGTTCTTAACCTTTAGTAGTGTCATTATTTCTTTCCTCCGCCTAAATATGCTTTAATAACTTTTTTATTACTTTTTATTTCTTTGGGAGTACCTTGTGCTATTATGCCTCCTTGTTGCAGTACATATATATTTTGGGCAATATCAAATACAATATCCATATCATGTTCAATAAACAAAACTGTCATTTTAGTTTTTTTCCAAAGCTCTTGAATTTTTTCGATCATCTTCCATCGTTCTTCAGGACCCATTCCAGCTGTCGGTTCATCTAAAAGGAGTACTTTAGGTTTAAGTGCCAATGCTAAAGCTATATCTAATAATTTTTGGTCACCATGACTTAATTCTGAACTTACAATATTGTAAGAATTTTTTAATCCAGCTAATTCAGCAATATCTGCAGCTTCATTATTTATAGTGTGGGTTTTAAATCTATTCCACATATTATTCAGCCCATGCTGTTTTGCTAGTAATGCTACCTTAATAGCTTCTTTTACAGTAAGAGTTGGAAAAATATTTGTAATTTGAAATGCTCGTGCGATACCTAAATGTGTTATTTCAGATTCTTTTAAATTAGTTATATCTTTATCATCAATAGATATTGAGCCTGCATCAATAGAAATTTTTCCAGTAATTAAATTAAAAAGTGTAGTCTTTCCTGCACCGTTAGGCCCAATTACAGCATTTATAGAATTAGCCTTTAATTCTAAGGAAACATTATCTGTGGCTAATATGCCTCCAAAACTTTTAGATAGTTTATCTATTTTCAACATAATTTAGGTATTACTTTCTATTAAATTTAAATAAAATCCAATCTAAAAGACCTTTTTTAAGCCCTAAAACAAAACATAAAATAACTAGTCCGAGAACTAACCCATAATATCTTGTATTAGCAGTTACAAAGTCATTTAAAAGTTCAAAGATAAGTGCTCCCATAAGAGGGCCTAAGAAAGACTGCATGCCTCCTAATAAAATCATGAACAGGGGTTCTGCAGATTTAGACCAAAAAGCCCATTCAGGATATGCCCCTACATCTAATAAAGCTTGAAGTGATCCTGCTAAGCCAGCAATTGAACCAGCAATTATAAATGCAATAAGTTTATGTTTTTGATTGTTAAAACCAAGAGCTGCTGGTCTTTCGGAGTTATCTCTAATCATTCTTAAGCCATAGCCAAATGGGGATTCTATTATTTGTCTGAGTAAAACAATAGTTATTACAGATATAAAAATTGTAAAAGCATAAAAATCAAATGGTCTTCCAAGGTCAATGCCTAAGAAAGGTGGTTTTGGAAACCCTCCCATTAAGCCTTGATCTCCTCCTGTAATACTCACTAAAGCTAATATTATACTATAAATCAACATTTGAAATGCCAAGGTAAGAAAAGAAAAATATATGTCATTAAGCCTAATGCATATCACTCCAATAAGTGCCGCTAAAATACTGGATATTAATACAGCCAAAACCATAGCTATGGGAATAGAAAGCCCTCCCAAGCTTAATACATAGTCAGATTGCAAGAATAGTCCTAAGGTATATGCGCCTGATGCAAAAAATGCAGCATGACCAAAAGCTATTAAACCTAAATACCCTATCAATATATTTAAAGACATAGCAAATAAACCTAAGATAAACACTTTTTGAATTATGTCGTGAATACCTGGATCAGGAAAAATATGGTAAAAAACTATTAGTACAAGCCATACAATGAGACCTAAAAATGCATCTCTATAAAAGTTATCTTTATGCAAAAAACTCATTATTTTTTCTTTCCCATTAATCCCTCAGGCCTTAATATAAGAACAAGCACCATAATCATAAACATTAAACCATCAGTAAATAAAGGCATTGCAACAGCACCGAAAGATCTTGCCATGCCAATAATTAATGAAGCTAAAAAGGCACCACTAATAGAGCCCATGCCCCCTATTACTGTTACTATAAAAGACTCTATTATAATTGAGTTTCCCATGCCTGAAACAACACTACCTACGCTTGCTGCTAAGGCGCCACCTAATCCAGCTAAAAAGCTACCCAGCATAAAAACTCCGGCCCTTAATAAATTAATATTAACACCTAGAGCTTCTAGCATTTTTGGATTAACTGCGGCTGCTCTGACAAGTCTACCAAATCTTGTTTTAGTCATAATGAACCACAAAATAATTCCTACTATAAAACTCATAGCAACGATTGCTAAATGAAAAGGTGGAATTATTGCATCAAAAATAAATAATGGCGGAACTTGAAATAATTCTGGCACCCCTAAACCAGATAAAAATTCATCTCCCCATATTATCATTACTAAGTCATCTAATATTAAAACTATAGAATAACATAATAATATTTGGACAAGTAGCTCTGCATTATAAACCCTACTTATAAGTAGTCTTTCGAATATAATTCCAAATATTCCTACTCCTAAAGCACCTAGAATAACTGATAAACCAAAATGTCCAGTTATAGACATAACCTGCCAAGAAAAATAAGCTCCTAGCATATATAGCGCTCCATGAGCAAAATTTATAACGCCTAGAACTCCAAAAACTAAAGTTAAACCAGATGCAACTAAAAATAGTAACATTCCAATTTTTAATCCTCCTGCTGTCTGAGATATAAGACAAGCAGGTGATATTATGCAATCAAAGAGAGCAAAGATTTCCATGAAATAGCCTTCTTAATTATGTAATGTAATAAATTTTAATTACAGCCAATTTTTATCAGTTAACCAAACTTTTTCAAGTTCTTTTATATTGTTCCAATCTGCTGGTTGAATACCAGTCATGTATGGTTCACTTGATATAGTAGTTCCCCATCCTATTGAATAATCTATAATAGTTTGATCTCTATCTCTTATAGAAACAGAGTTATTATTGCCAACACCTATAAAAGATTTTCTTGTTTTTCCTTTTATAGCCGCAGCTAATTTTTTATTATCTGTTCCTCCAGTTTCCTTTAAAGCATTTATTAAGAAGTCTATTGCAACTGATGCAGACCATGACCAGTTAGTTGGATGGTCTTCATATAGGTCTGTATAATATTTATCATAATCTCTATTGTCCTGCGTATTGGGCCAGGCCGCAACGTATCTAGTTCCAGAATGCAAACCTTCAGGAAGGTTTTTAATTGCACTCATAGTAGTATAATCAGCTAGATTAATTGCAAAAAGTTCAGTGTTTTTAAAGATGCCATATAATGAAGCTTGATCTATAAAAGACACCAGGTCTCCACCCCAAAGGCTTGTATATACTGCATCTGGTTTTTTTCTCGCTATTTGTGTAATAACTTCAGTGTAATCAGGTTGGAATATTTTAGGCCACCCTTTTCCTATTATTTTAGATCCAGGAGAAAATTGTTCTAAAGCCCAAAAAAAAGTATCATCACTATCTCTTCCATAAGCATAGTCCGGATTTACCGACATCCAAGTTTTTAAGTCTTTTTCTTCAGCAATTTTTGCGGCATATCGAGCGCTTCCTACTGAGTCATGAATACCTTGTCTAGAGAATCTAAATGTGTTCCAGGCTCGAATAGATGGGTTGGCAGTTAAAGATGTTGTTTCAGATACAGAATGGAGGCAAAGAGTTCCGCTTTCACGAACGACTTCCTGAACCGCAAAAGATGCACCTGATGCTTCAGCGTTAATAATAGCATCAACTTTATCTGAATTAATAAAATCTCTACAAACTCTTGCAGCTTCATCTGGCTTAGCTCTACTATCTCTTATTATTAATTCAATATTACGACCCTCTAAACCACCTGCATTATTAAATTTATTAACTGCTATTTTTATTGCATTGGTTACAGAAATTCCTAATTGAGCAACTCTTCCTGATAATATAGTCGGGATTCCTATCTTAATATTACTTTCAGCTTTAAGAATATTTGGAAATCCTCCTGCTAAAGCAAAGATAGAAGCCGAACTTGCACTTGTTTTTAATATTTCTCTTCTAGAATATTTATTTAATTTTTTCATTTAATTTCCCCATTATTATCAATTATTTTTATTTAACTTCTTTTTTCCATCTTCATAATTGGCGATATATTTCCTTCTAATCTAATTAGGTCACCACAACTGTCAATGCAATTTTCTATAAGGAGTTTTATACAAAAATTGGCAACAATTGCTTTTTTATGAAGATATAATGGAAAATTATAGCTTTGATTTTCTGATGATTGTGCAATTTGAATTTTTTCATTAATTCTTATTTTAGAATTATTTTTACAAAGATTAGCGCTTATAATCATATTTCCATTTATTATTCCATTAACTTCTTTAATTTTTACCAGACTAATATTAATATTATATGTGCCTAAATCAGATGAATTATTATTTTCAGTGCTAATTTCATAATTACAGGTAATATTTTTTGATTCGTTTTTGCATTCTATATTGTTCGCATACACATTTTTAATATTCAATAAGATGAATAAAGTAGAAAGTATTATTAGGTTTTTATTTTTTAACATTTTTTGTTTCTATAATTTTAAGTTTTTTTAAATATAGCTACTCGAATAATACTTTTAATGTATAAAAACAATAATATAAACTTTTAAATAATTAATTTATGGAGATTGATAATGAGATTAAAAAATAAAGTAGCAATTGTTACAGGGGGAGCATCAGGTTTTGGAGAGGGAATCTCAAGACGTTTTTCTAAGGAGGGAGCTCAAGTAGTAGTGGCAGATATCAATATTGAAGGAGCAGAAAAAGTAGCATCTGAAATTAATAAAAATGGAGGAAATGCAATAGCTTTTGGTGTAGATGTATCAGATAGTAGTCAAACAAAAGAAATGATGGATAGAAGTTGTGAGGCTTTCGGTAAGTTAGATATTTTAATTCAGAATGCAGCTATTGGAATGAAACCTACTCCATTAGTTGAAACAACTGAAGAAGAGTTTGATACTTTATTTAAAATTAATGTGAAGTCAGTATATTTGGGAGCTGTTCATTCTGTCCCAATTTTTAGAAGACAAAAAGCACCTGGAGTGATTATAAATACTGTTTCAACTGCTGCTATTAGGCCTAGACCTGGCCTAACAGCTTACAATGCCACTAAAGGGTCTTTGGTAACTATGACTAAAGGCTTATCGCTTGAATTAGCGCCAGATAAAATAAGAGTTAATGGATTATGCCCTGTTGCAGGAGATACCGGAATGTTAGATGGTTTTTTAGGAGATGGTCCAAAAAAAGAATCATATAATAGGTTTGTTACAACAGTTCCTTTAGGACGTCTATGTCAGCCAAGAGATATGGCGAATGCTGCTTTATATTTAGCTTCTGATGAAGCTGACTTTATAACAGGGGTTATGTTAGAGGTTGATGGCGGCAGATGTGTTTAGAATGTGATTGAGAAGCATTCTCATTTTTAAGTTAAATTACAGTAATATAACACTATATATACCGCTTAGAATAAATTTAAAAAAAGCTTGCCGTGACTAACTTACTGCGCTAACTTTCTCTTTACGAGGGAGTTAGGGAGGAATACTTATTGTGGGGAGAAATCTCTTTAATAAAGATTTTAAGCAAATCTTAGTATTTTACTTTAGTTTCTAATTATAATTAACGTTCACACAGTGGAGGTAATATGGCTGTATTGAATATCAATGGACTATCTTACGTAGCCGATGCACCAGCAGATACTAGACTGTTATGGGTTATTCGCGAACATTTGCGTTTAACTGGTACTAAGTTTGGATGCGGCATGGGTTTATGTGGAGCATGTACTGTTCATCTAGATGGTGAAGCAGTACGTTCTTGTCAAATCGAATTAGCAGACGCTGAAGGTTCTAGAATTACTACTATAGAAGGTTTAGATCCAAAGGGTCAGCACCCAGTACAACAAGCATGGTCTGAGTTGCAAGTACCACAATGTGGTTACTGTCAGTCAGGTCAAATGATGAATGCGGCTGCTTTCTTAGATAGCAACCCATCACCAAGTGATTCAGAAATACTTGATGCAATGCAAGGTAATTTATGTCGTTGCATTACATACGTAAGAATCAAAAAAGGTGTTCGTCGTGCATCAGAAATTATGGGAGCATAGGACATGACTAAATTTGATAAAAATTTAAAAGGAATCACACGACGCGAAATGCTTGTGGGTTCTGCTGTAGCTGGAACAGGCTTAGTAGTAGGTTATTCTGGTCTTTCAAGTGTAGGTGGTGGAGCTCGTGAAGCTCTTGCGGCTGGCACATTTGATCATCAAGTATTCTTAACTATGGATGCTTCAGGTACTGCAACTGTTCACATTACAAAAGCTGAAATCGGCCAACATGTTGGTACAGCTTTAGCACAAGCTGTAGCTGAAGAGTTAGAAGTAGACTGGAATGATGTAAGAATTGATTATCCAGATACTGCTGAAAAATGGGGCTTTATGATTACAGGTGGTTCATGGTCAGTGAACTGGACATTTGATCGTAACTCAAGAATTGGTGCATCAGCTAGAATAGCTTTAGTTGAAGCTGGTGCTAAATTAATGGGTGTTCCTGCAGCACAATGTTCTGCAAGTAACTCTGTTGTAAGTGACAGTGTTTCTGGTGCTTCAAAAACTTATTCTGAAATTTTAAGTACAACAACAATTGATCGTACTTTCACAGAAGAAGAAATGAAAGGCCTAACACTGAAAAAATTTGGAGAGTATAAAGTAGTTGGTAAGGATATTCCAGCTCTAGATATTCCTGATAAACTTACAGGTGTAGCTCGTTATGGTATTGATGTGTTCGTACCTAACATGGTTTATGGTCGTTTAGTGACAAATCCAACACGTTTCGGTGCTGTTCCTTTATCAGCAGACGATTCTGCTGCTAAAAGTATAGATGGCTATGCAGGTGTTGCTGTTATTAAAGAAGATCCTACTGGAGTAAACACAGGCTATGTGGTTGCTATGGGTGAAACTTATTGGGCAGCTGAAAAAGCAGCCGCTGCAATGAAAGTGACATGGGATTCTGGACCAAATAAGAATACTTCTTCAGCTGACATTGTTCAAGCTGCAAAAGATTCTATTGCTGATGAAGCTCAAGGTTTTACTTGGGTTCTTGAAGGTGATCCAGAAGGAGCAATGAACAAAGCTGAAACTGTTGTTGAAGCGGAATATGAAACATCATTAGGTTATCATGGCCTAATGGAACCAATTAATTGTGTTGCTGCTGAGTCTAACGGCGTATGGCATTTATATACTGGTTCACAGTTCCAAGGTCGTTTTACTGCTATGACTGCAGCAGCTCTTGGTGTTGATGCTAAAAACGTAGTTTTACATCAGCAATATTGTGGAACAGGTTTTGGCCGTAGATTAGAGCCAGATGGAGCTGTTATTTCTGCTCTTGCTGCTCAACAAATTGGCAGACCTGTGAAATTGATATACACACGTGAACATGATTTATCATTTGATTTCCATCAAACACATACAGTGCAAAAAGTTAAAGCTGGTGTGAATGCTGCGGGAAAAATTGATTCTATGTCACATGTAGTAGCTTCAGGTTGGGCAACAAAACGTATGGCTCCAGGTTTCTTAGCTGAATCAGTGGATAAAAAAGGTAAAATTGACCAGTTCTCAACTAATGGTTCTGATCACTGGTACGATATACCTAATCACTATGTAAGATCTGTAGAAAATACAACAGCTATGGCTGCAACTCCTCCAGGACAATTACGTGCAGTTGCACCTACTTGGACTTGGTGGGCAAATGAAAGCTTTATCGATGAGGTAGCTCATAAGATAGGTAAAGATCCTCTAGATATGAGACTTTCAATGCTAAGTGCAACAGGTAAGAATGCTGGTACTCCTCCAAATACTGTAGGTGGTGCTAACAGACTTAGAAATGCTTTAGTAGTTGCTGCTGGTAAAGCTGGTTACGGTGTTAAGCCGATGCCTGCAAATACTGCAATGGGTATAGCAGCTGTTGCTTCTCAAGAACGTGGTTCACCATCATGGACATCAGTAGTTGCTGAAGTACATGTTGACCCAAGTTCAGGAGAGCCAACTCTTAAAAAACTAACAGTAGCTATGGATATTGGTACTGCAGTTAATCCAAACGGTGCACTAGCACAGATGGAAGGTTCTGCATTATTTGGATCAAGTCGTGTTTTACATGAAAATGTAACTATGACTAACGGTTCAATTGATCAGCAAAACTTTGATACTTGGACACCACTGCGTATTCACCAAGCACCTGAAGTAGATGTGACTATTATTCAAAATGGTCATTATCCTGCAGGTTGTGGTGAGCCAGTAGTTACTTGTGTAGGACCAGCGATTGCAAATGCTATATTTAATGCATCAGGAGCAAGAGTTCGTTCATGGCCAATTACAGCTGAAAAAATTAAAGCAGCTCAAAAAGGCGCATAAGTCTACTTGTTAGATATATGAAATTAGACGGTCCTCTTCGGAGGGCCGTTTTTTTTTATTTAAGGTTTTTTGATAATTCTATTTTTATCCCATTAGGGTCTAAAGTAAAAATTTGATGGACTTTATTGTCCGGGGTAAATTTTTCCTCATAGGA
>NYVM01000023.1 GCA_002684605.1 Candidatus Pelagibacterales bacterium
AGGGAAATAACGACCTCATTATAATATCTAATGATAATTATCTAATACTATATAAAGCTCATGATGATATCATAACAAGCTTATCTAATGATGGCCCTTGGAACATTTTAACAAAAGATAATTTAAAGTTTAGTACAAATAAAAATAATTCTGTTGCTAACGGAATTATTGAAAGCACTAGAGAGATACAAATAAATGGTTCTAATCATATTTTTTATAAAATATTAATGAGAGATAAAAATAAAAAATTACTTCCTCCTATTATACTGCACACATCTACTAAACCTTTTAAAATAAAAGGGTGGACAATCTATGATAATAAAAATCAAGGAACTCAAATAAAAATTGTAGAAGAGTTGTCTTTTAATAATGAACAAATAAAAGAAAATATATTCAAATTATCAGAAAAAAATAGAAAAGAAGGAACAGTATGGAAAGGGCCATTTAATAAAAAACAGATAGCCCGTAGACTGAAATATAAAAATTAAAAATTATAAAATAATTTTACTTTTTAAAAACATAGCCTTTATTTGTTGTTTCTAAAGAAAATTTAGAGCTACTTTTTTTAGCTATTTTTTTCCTTAATCTCCATATATGTGTCTTTATAGTATTAGAATTAACATCAGGAGAATAACCCCAAACATTTTTTAATAAAAAATCTTCACTTAAGGATTTATTAAAATTTTGCAAAAATGTTACTATTAATCTCGATTCTAAATATGTAAGATTAATTTTATTATTATTATTGTCTACAAGAATGTTTAAATTCTTATCAAAATTAAAATCGCCTATTTTTATTACAGCGCTATCTTTAATTAGTTTTTTATCTGATAAATAAGGGGATAAGTGGTTTTTTAAAGTAACAATATTAATTGGTTTTCTTAAATATTGTTTATATGGATGATAGTCTTGTGACTCGTGTAAACTTTCTAAGAGAAATATTGCTGGCAACTTATAGGTATAGTTTTTAAATATTTTCTTAATATGACACTTTTTTTCTTTATAATAGATAAATTCATCTAACAAAAGGGCTGTGATTTCTTTTTTTTTAATTTTTTCCACTATCGTTTCATAATTATCTGTAAGAATAGGATTACAATTAATGGCAGTTATAAGAGATTTAAGGGCACCATTAACTGTGCTATCAACGCTACAACATACGATATTAAACAAAGGCTTTTTCATAACTCATATACTAATTTTTGATAGCTTCTCTTTTACCAAATATTTTAGTACCCACTCTTATTGAAGTTGCTCCTAAATATATTGCTTTCTGAAAATCATTACTCATGCCCATACTTATGTTATTAAGGCAAGACTCTTTAGCTATTTTTGTTAATAATGCAAAATATGGTGCAGGCTCTTCATTTACTGGAGGAATGCCCATTACACCCGTAATATTTAAACCATAAGAAATACAATCTGCAATAAATTTCTTTGCAGCAATGGGAGAGCATCCGTTTTTTTGTTTTTCTTCACCTATATTTATTTGCACATATAGCTTAGGAAAAGATTGTTGTTTTTTTAAATCCATATTTTTTTTTAACTCTAATACTATTTTTTCTCTATCTACAGTTTCTATTACATCAAATAACTTTATAGCATCTTTAACTTTATTAGATTGTATTGGCCCTATCATATGAAGACGGGTATCAGGGTATTGATTTTTTATTAATGGCCATTTTTTTTCTGCTTCCTGTACTTTATTTTCCCCGAAAGCTATTTGTCCATACTTTGCAGCTTCACAAATACGTGCAACTTCAATAGTTTTTGAAACTGCTACCAAATTTATGCTATCCAATGTTCTTTTTGCGCTTTTACACACCAAATTAATTTCTTTTTTTATTGTATTAAGATTATTTATAATACTTTTATTATGAATCATTTAAAAAATTTCTAACTAAGCGTATTATTATTAGGGTTATTATTAAACATATTATAAATTAAATAAATGATTAAAAGCAATTTTATAAATATAGCTAGATCTATCTCTTATAATAGAGGTAGAAATAAAGCCTTTAATGGCATTATAAAAAATAAAACTTCAAATGTATGGTTGTTTACTGACACATATAAGACATTAAACCCAACCAAACTAGCTGAAGGTTTGCCTCAGAGATCTGGTATTGTAATAAGACACTATAACTCAAAAAACAAAGAGGATATTATAAGAAGCATCTTAAATATAAAAAAAAGAAAAGCACTTACTGTTTTAATCTCTGGAAAATATAGAAGGGGCTTAAACCTAGATGGAAAACACATTCCACAATGGCTTAGTTATAATAAGAAACTAAATAAAATAACTTCAATCTCTGTTCATTCAGGCAGAGATGTAAGAAAAAGTATTAACTTAAAAGCAGATCTCGTTTTTATTTCACCTGTTTTTCCAAGCTCCTCTCATAAAGAAGGGGGTCACTTAGGAGTAATTAAACTTGGACTATTAGCAAGATTATTTAAAAAACATGTTATTGCCCTTGGAGGAATCAATAATAATAATATTGCTAAACTAAGAAGTATTCCAATTTCAGGATGTGCGGGTATAGATGCATTTATATAATACACCAAAGTAATAGGCGTAAAACTTGTTGTATTATTGCAACATTGTTTTTTAAATATTTCTATTGTTCCTACTTTTACATTGCTTAAATGGCATATAACAAGTTAAATTCGTGATAAGCATTTTTGCTATAATATATTGTTCTTTGGAGGATTAATATGAACAAATTTTTAATGACTTTAGCTACTCTTGTAGCTTTTGCTTTATCAAGTGTTGCACACGCTGAAATGAAAGTAAGTGGCTTTATGCAACAAATTATTGGTATGGGCGACCAAGTTGATGGTGGTATCAACTATAAATTTAATAGATTTTCATTCGGTGCGGACACTACAACTGATAATGGTTGGACTGTAGGCGGATCATTTGCTATGGAATATGGTTCAATAGGCACTGGTGCTAATTCTGGTTATTTGCCAACATCTAACTCAATGTATATCCAAACTGATATGGCTACTATAACTATAGGTAGTGCAGCTGATGCTGTTACTGCTCTGATGCCACGTGTTAGTGCGATGGTACCAGGTGGTGGACATGATGGCGGATATCAATTCTTATTCGATGGCGGTTCAATTGCTAATAATGGTGTAAACTTTGCTGAAGCATACTATGCTATGGCGAACAACAGAATTAATGTTGCTTTACCATCAGTAAATGGTTTCACTGTTAATGTTTCTTATACACCAGATATGGGCATCAATTCTGCAACTGGTATAAGCAGAACAGCAGCTAATGCAACTGAAAGTGCAAGCCATGGAGAAACTTCTCACGTAGCTATTCAATACAGTGGTGAAATGGACGGTATCTCTTATACTATTGGTCTTGGTTCTATAAATGGTAATTCAATAGGAACTAATGGTACTGCAGCAACTTCAACTAATAATGACCTATCATCTTTCACAGGTGCTATTAAAATGACTATGGGTAACATAGCTTTTGGTGTTATGGCATTTGATAATGGAGATAGTTGGGGTCAAGCTGAAGATGCTGATAAAGCAGATCATTCAGGTTACAATGTACAAGCTACATACAACATGGGTAATATAAGTGTTGGTGTTGGTTATGCACATGAAGAAAAAGCTTTAGGTACAGCTCGCGCTACTTCTGCTCAAGCTGGTAACTTAGTGGCAGAAGATTCAGTAACTATGATCGGTCTTGGCTACGATATGGGTGGTGGAGTTAATTCATACATTCAATTATCAAATGGCGACCATACAGATGGTGACCATTCTACTACTGAAGTAGACCCACAAGTATTATTCATGGGTATTTCATTAGGTTTCTAATGTAAATATATTTAAGAATAGTTCTTAAAATTTAGAGACAGTATAAATTTATACTGTCTCTTTTTTTTTATAAAAAACATCTATTGATTTTCATATAATATAACTGTAAATCTATATAGTATTAAAAAATATAACAGGATTTATAACTTCATGGTTTTTAATATTAAAGCTTTTATTTTTGTTCTCATAGCTATGTCTATTAGTATTACTTTTATCAGTAGCTGCTCTTTTTTAGATGACGCAGATGTTGTCAGAGCCCCAGTACCCGAAGACTTAGTTCTAAAAAGAGAGAGGGAGAGAAGAGAAGCATTAGGAAATGAAGAAGACGATTCTTTTGTGAAAAATCTATTTGATGGTCTAGTGTTTGGAAATAAAGATAGCGCTGGAGCAGGCGGAGGGATAAGCGTCAATACCTACCTTTGGAAAGCCTCTTTAGACACGCTATCTTTTATGCCTCTTATGTCTGCAGACCCGTTTGGCGGAGTAATTATTACTGATTGGTATTCTGCCTCAGAAACATCTAAAGAAAAATTTAAAATTGTGGCATATATATTAGGTAAAAGCTTACGAGTAGACGGTATAAAAGTTTCTGTTTTTAAAAAATCAAAAAATGAAAATGATGAATGGATTGATACAAAAAGCAACAAAATGCTCCAAAGTAAAGTTGAGGACGCTATTTTAACAAAAGCCAGAAAATACAAAATACAAAACATAGAATAAATTTATCTATATAATAATGAGGCCAAAATGACTATCCACAAGCCATATGATGCAAAATTAATTGAGAAAAAATGGCAAGATAAGTGGCAAAAAGATAATGTTTATCAAGCATCTAAAAATAGTGATAAAAAAAACTATTATGTATTAGAAATGTTTCCTTATCCATCAGGTAAAATTCATATGGGGCATGTGCGTGTTTACACATTAGGAGATGTGCTCGCAAGATATAAAAGAGCCAAAGGGTATAATGTTTTGCACCCAATGGGCTGGGATGCTTTTGGAATGCCTGCTGAGAATGCAGCTTTTGAAAATAAAATACACCCTGCAATATGGACAAAATCAAATATAGATAATATGAGAGAACAGCTTAAAGCTATGGGTTTAAGTTATGACTGGCAATTGGAGTTTGCGACNTGCGATCCATTATATATAGAGTGTCAGCAAAAGATCTTTTTAGATTTTTATAAGAATAAATTAGCATACAGAAAAGAGGCTTGGGCTAACTGGGACCCAATAGATCAAACAGTTCTATCTAATGAACAAGTTATAGATGGAAAAGGTTGGAGATCTGGAGCCAAAGTAGAAAGAAGAAAACTACCACAATGGTTTTTTAAAATTACAGAATTTGCAGATGACTTAATAGATAGTTTAGATAAATTAGATAATTGGTCTAATCAAGTAAAGGTTATGCAAAGAAATTGGATAGGTAGATCTGAAGGGCTAAGACTAAAATTTAAAATTTTTAATAGTTCTGTCTCATTAAAACATGCTAACTTCATAGAAGTTTACACTACTCGACCAGATACTATATTTGGAGCCAGTTTTATTGCTATTGCTCCAGACCATCCTCTTTCTAAAGAATTGTCTGATAATAATAAAAGTTTACAAAAATTTATATTTGAGTGCAATCAAGTCGGAACCTCTGAGGAGGCAATTGAGAAGGAAGAAAAAAAAGGTTACATGACAAATATTAAGGTCAGACATCCTTTTATTGAAGGTGAATATTTACCAGTTTACATAGCAAATTTTGTTTTGATGAGTTATGGAACAGGTGCAATTTTTGGTGTGCCCGCACATGACCAAAGAGACTTAGATTTTGCTAACAAACTTAATCTACCAATCAAAAGCGTTGTGCAGAGNAANAATTCTGAAGAAAATNTTATAACTAATATAGCCTATACAGGTNATGGAAAAATAGTTAACTCAGATTTTTTAAATGGCATGGATATAATAGAAGCTAAAAACCATATAATAAGAATTTCTGAAGAGCTTAATATTGGTAAAAAGTCTAAGCAATTTAGATTGCATGACTGGTGTGCTTCGCGTCAAAGGTATTGGGGCTGCCCCGTTCCTATAATATTATGTAGTGATTGTGGAATAGTGCCTGTTCCTAATTCAGAGCTCCCGGTTTTACTTCCTGAAGATGTAACTTTTGAAAAACCTGGAAANCCCCTAGATTACCACGATAAATGGAATACCGTAGCATGNCCAAAATGTGGCCAATCTGCTAAAAGAGAGACTCAAACCTTTGATACTTTTGTGGATTCATCGTGGTACGCCCTTCGATATCCTTCACCTAAATCCAAAGAGCCTATAGATAAAAATGAAATGTTAAGATGGAGTCCGCCCGATCAATATGTAGGAGGCATAGAACANGCNATACTNCATTTACTATATTCNAGGTTTTTTAATAGAGCATTAAAAAAAACTAATTATGTTAATTTTGATGAGCCTTTTAAAGGGCTGTTTTGTCAAGGAATGGTCTGCCATAGAACTTATAAAGGTCCTAATGGATGGGTAGAGCCTGAAAATATAATTTTTAAAGACAATAAAGCTTTTCAAAAGTCAGATTTACAAGAAATTGCAGTGGGTCGGTCTGAAAAAATGTCTAAATCAAAAAAAAATATTGTTGACCCAATGTCTATTATAGATACATATGGTGCAGATACAGCTCGCCTATTTATGTTATCTGATTCTCCTCCAGAGAGAGACTTGGATTGGAGCACAAGTGGAGTAGATAGTTGTTGGAAGTATTTAAAAAAAATATGGGCTCATCTACAAAACTATTCTTTTGATANAGAAAATTCAGAAGTTTTAATAAAAGCAAATGANAAAGAAAACAATATAAGAAGAGAAGTTNATTTATGTATTAAAGCCACTACAGAAAGTATAGACACTTTTAGATACAACAGTGCTGTAGCAAGTATAAGAAANTTGTCGAATATATTACTAGCATACAAAAATAATTCTGGAGAAAAGGTAAAAGAACAAATTATATTAGAAGGCTGGAAATCATTTATAATTATGATGTCTCCTATAACTCCTCATATAGCTGCAGAGCTTTGGCAATTAATTGATAATAGTTCTATGCTCTTAGATCAAAAGTGGCCNTCTATTAATAAAAACTTACTAAAGGATAAAAAATTAGTTATTGCCGTTCAAATNAATGGTAAACTCAAAAATACTATAGAAATAGNGCAGGAAAACGCCTCAGACAAAAACTTACAGAGAGAAAAGGCTCTTGCCTTAAATAATATAAAAAATGCTATAATAAATAATGAGCCTAAAAAAATTATAGTGATACCTGGAAAAGTAATTAACATTGTTATTTAAAAAATATTTATATAAAAGCTTTATTAAANTTGTGCCCTTCATAGTAATNTTCTTATTATTCTCCTGTCAATTCAAACCCGTTTATTTATCTGATAATAAAAAAAATATTTTATGNTCTATTAAAGTAGANAANGAAACTAATTCCGCTCTNCTCTACGAAATGGATTACAAAAATGAATTGGAATCTATTTTGTGTGCAAATAAATTAGAAGANACTAATTTTTTGTTGAAATGGTCTATTAAAAAGAGATATAGGGAGCTGATTAAATCAGAATCTAATACTATAAAAAGGTATGAAGCATCACTAATTGTGGATTTTGTTATCTATGATATATCAAACGATATTATTGTCTATTCTAATACAGTTGAATCTAAAGGCGCATATAATATTTTAGAAGATGAAATTATCAGTACTTTAGCCTCTCAAAAATCTATAGATTCTCAAATTGCTATTATAGCCGCAAGACTTACTCTGGATAAAATACACTTATATATGTTAAAAAATGAAAATTCAAAACTATAAAATAGACCAATATTGTAAGGATTTACTTCCTGAAACACCTGCTATTTTATTATATGGCCAAGATTATGGATTAATAAGTGAAAGATCTTCTNTAATTATTAATAGTTTTTTTAAAAACTCTAAAAATCAACATAATTCCCTAAATATAATTGATGTTATGTATAATGACGTCTTATCCAACCCAGAAATATTAGAAATAGAGGCAAGTTCCATTTCTTTACTTAGCAGTAAAAAAATAATCAGGATAAAAGATACTAATGATGCTCTACATAAAGTGGTAGAAGATTATTTGCTTAACTCTTATAAAGATTGTCTGATCATACTTTTAAGTGAGCCGTTGTCACCAAGGTCTAAAATTAGAAAACTTTTTGAAAGCCACCAAAAGGCTGTGATACTCCCTTGTTACAATGATGAAAACAATAATATAGTGAGTTTAATTAATAGCGCATTTAAAGAAGAAGGTATTTATGCTGATGATGATAGCGTTAACTTATTTGCTAATTATTTAGGCGTCGACCGTTTAATAACTAAAGCAGAAATAGAAAAAGCAATACTATATGCCGGTAAAGATAAAAAATTAGATTCTAAAGATTTTACTTCTTTTATAAGTGACCAAACATCTCTAAGTATAGATGCGCTATATGACTTTAGCTTAGCTGGAAATTTGAAAGAAGCTTATGGTGTTTTGGTTAAAATACAAAAAGAGGGCACACCAGCAATACAAATAATAAGATCATTTATTAGGCAAATGCAAAGCCTTTATAATATTATTAATTCCTCCTCTTTAAACTCTAATTTTAATACTATTATAGATAGCATTAGACCTCCTATCTATTTTAAAAGAAAAAATAATATTAGAAGTCAGGCACAAAGTTGGTCATTGCTAAAAATAAAAAAAGCTTTGTTGTTGTTAGAGAGTGCTGAGGTATCTTGTAAAATGCCTAAAAGTAATGTTGATATAATTACAAAGCAGGCAATTTTAAGTATTGGGTTGATAAATAAAAAATAAACAATTAATTTTTTATTTTTTTTATTACTAAATCTAATTGCTCTAGATTTTTGTAATTAAATATTATTTGTCCTTTGCCACTTTTATCTCTTATTACGGTCTTTAATCCGATCATTTCTTCTAGCTCTTGTTCTAGTTTTCTTATATTTACATCAACTATATTTCTTATAGTTTTTGTCCTTCCTTGTTTGGCTTTAACTAGTTGCTCTACTTCCCTTGCACTTAATTTCTCTTTTACTATAATATGCGCTAACTCTATGCTATTTTTATTTCCTATAATTGGCCTTACCTGCCCAACACTTATTAATTTTTCTGCTAAAAGTTTTTGAACTTCTTCTGGTAAACTTAAAAGTCTCATAAAATTTGTAATATAGGCTCTACTTCTCCTCATTTTTGAGCCTAATTCTTCTTGAGTAATAGAAAATTTGTTCATTAATCTTTTATAGCCTAACGCTTCTTCTATAGGTGACAAGTTTTCTCTTTGTATATTTTCTATTAAAGCTATTATTGCTACATCTTCATCTTTTATATTTTTGACAGAAACGGGTACTTCATGAAAGCCTGCTAATTGAGCTGCTTTCCATCTTCTTTCTCCNGCAATAATTTGCCANTCATTNTCTTTGTTTTTTNCAGGCCTNACTATTATTGGTTGTAAAANTCCTCTNTCCTTTATTGANGCTGCNAGNTCATTTAATGCTTCTTTACTAAANTTCTTTCTNGGCTGTANGGGGTTCGGTTTTATNAATTCNATNGGGAGGGAAGTTAAGAGATTATCTTTTANANTTNCTTCNTTTTTGTCTTCAAATAAAGCATCAAGGCCTCTACCTAGTCCACGTTTATTTTTTACTGACATTTNTTTTCTCCTTATTTATTCTTGCTATTATTTCTTTTGCTAATGATATNTAGGCCTGNCTTCCAGGAGCTTTTATATCATATAAAATAGCTGGCAAACCATGTGAAGGGGCTTCAGATAACCTTACATTTCTCGGAATTATTGTCTTTAATAAATCTTTACCAAAATATTTNTTTACTTCATCTTTGACTTCTAGGCTTATACGATTCCTTTTATCATACATTGTCAATAGAATGCCTTCTATATATATGTGCTTATTCAGTTTTTCTTNTATTCGGTCAATNGTCTTCCTTAAATGTGATAAGCCCTCTAAAGCAAAGAACTCACACTGTAATGGGATTAATAATGAGTCTGCTGCCGTTAATGCATTTATTGTCAATAACCCTAAAGATGGCGGACAATCTATAAATATAAAATCGTATTTTTCNTTTAGTGTTGCACAATGCCTTTGTAGTCTTTTCATTCTNTCNTCTGCATCTACGAGCTCTACCTCTACTGCGCTTAAGTCTACTGTTGCAGGAATTATTTCAAGNCCTGGTATTATGGTCTTCTTAATTGAGCCTTGTATATTTCCTTCTTCACCAAGTATCTGATATGCTCCTAGCTCTCTATCGCCTCTATCTATTCCTAAACCGGTTGATGCATTTCCTTGGGGATCAAAATCTATAAGAAGAACATTTTTATGTATTGCAGCCATAGAAGTAGCTATATTAATTGCGGTTGTCGTCTTTCCAACTCCTCCTTTCTGATTGGTTATAGCTATTATTTTTCCATTTTTATTATTTAGTACCATTTTTTTTCTCTATACTATGAANGACAAATATATTACTTTCTTTCGATGTCCTGCTTTTTACTAAATCATATTCTATATTAAAAAAACTTTCAGCTAAGATTAATTCTTTTTTCCAATTTGCTCCTTTAGGAAAAATACATAGTCCTTTTTCTTTCAGTAAAGGCGCTGTTAAGTTTAAAAGCNCACTCAATGACGTTACTGCCCTTGCAATAATAGCACTTGCTGTTTGAGAGGGGAGCATTTCCGCCCTAATGTTATCAATGATTACTTCTGTTTGTGTTTGCCTCTTTATTTCTTCTAAAAATTTACATTTTTTCCTGCTTGATTCACATAACACCATATNTTTTCTTCCCATTATTGCCAAGACCATTCCTGGGAAGCCAGCTCCGGAGCCAATATCATAAACCACTGCACCTTTTTTTTCCTTTGGTAATAAGCTGTATAATTGGGCGCTGTCAACAAANTGTCGCTGCCATATGTCCATCAAAGAAGCGNTACTAACTAAATTAAATTTCTTTTGCCANTTTTTTAATAAAGAACTGTATATNTCAAGCTTTTCTTTTTCTTCTTTTGAAAAAGTTAGAACTTGCTCTTGCACTATTATGCNGCCTTTTGGCGCATATAAATGATTACAGCTCCTATNGCNGCAGGAGTTATACCTGGAAGCACTGAAGCTTGCGCAATTGACTCCGGCCTAACTCTTCCCAAAACCTCCTTAGCCTCGTTAGATAAAGAACCCACCAATGCGTAATCTAGGTCCTTAGGCAATTTTAGCTGACTGTCTTTCCTGTAAGTATGTATATCGTTTCTTTGTCTCTCAATATAAACAGCATACTGTGCTTCTATTTCTATTTGAGAAGAAATATGAGGCTCAATATCTTTTAATTCAGGCCACACCTCANCTATTTTATTAAAATTAATGTCTGGAAAGGCAAGCAAATTAATCGCAGACCTTCTAATTCCATCTTTTCTAATATTTAAACCCATTTTTANGCCTTGGTCTGGAGTTATATTTANGCCCTTTAAAACATCGTANGCCTTTAAAAGACAAGCNCTTTTTTTCTTATAAAAAATCCATCTTTTATCGGAAACTACACCTATTTTTCTGCCTATTTCCGTTAATCTCTGATCTGCATTATCTGTTCTTAGCCATAAGCGATATTCNGCCCTAGAAGTAAACATTCTATAAGGCTCTGGCGCTCCCCTAGTGATAAGATCATCTATCATAACACCAAGATATGCATCTGCTCTATCTAAAACTAAATATTCCCGTNCTAGCACNTTTTGGGCCGCATTTATACCAGCTATAATNCCTTGCCCAGCAGCTTCTTCATAGCCCGTCGTGCCGTTAATTTGCCCCGCCAAAAACAAGCCTGANACTTTTTTCAGCTCTAGCGAAGAAGAACACTCTCTTGGATCGACAAAATCATATGCGATTGCGTAACCAGGCCTTATTATCTTTGCTTTTTCTAAGCCTGGCATTAGCATAATAATTTGCTCTTGAACATCTTCTGGCAAAGATGTTGATATTCCATTAGGATACACAGTATTATCGTCAAGGCCTTCTGGCTCAAGAAAGATTTGATGCCTTTCTCTATCAGAGAATCGCATAACCTTGTCTTCTATAGAAGGGCAATATCGTGGNCCTTTAGCATCTAATTGGCCAGAATACATTGCCGACTTCTTAATATTTCTCTTTATGACCTCATGTACTTCCGTATTTGTCCACGTAACGCGACATTCTACCTGTTTATTTTTAACTTTTTTATTATAAACTGAAAACATCTCAGGAACATCATCTCCTAACTGCTTCTCTAAACTCTCCCATTTAATAGTNTTTTTATCTAGCCTTGGCGGCGTCCCAGTTTTTAGCCTTCCCATTTTTAAATCCAGAGAATGTAAATCATTTGCCAGGCTTATAGAAGGAGGCTCATCTACTCTACCTGCAGATATAGTTTTTTCNCCCATATGAATCATGCCATTTAAAAAAGTGCCCGTCGTTAATATTACAGTTTTTGAAAAAATTGACTCTCCGCTTTCTAATTTTACCCCCTTAATACTTCCATCTTCATTTTTTAGAAAACANCCTACTGTTCCCNCTAAGACACTCAAGCCTTTTTGGCTATTTATGCATTTTTGCATGGCTTTTCTGTATANNTTTCTATCAGCCTGACATCTAGGNCCCCTCACAGCCGCNCCTCTGCTTCTATTTAAAAGCCTAAATTGGATTCCCGCCTCATCTGCAACACGACCCATCAANCCATCTAAAGCATCTATTTCNCTAACTAAATGACCCTTCCCTATTCCTCCTATTGCTGGGTTGCAGGACATTTCTCCTATTTTTTCTAAATCTTGTGTTATTAATAAGGTTTTAACACCCAGCCTCGCAGCGGCGGCGGCAGCCTCGCATCCTGCGTGCCCCCCTCCTATAACAATTACATCTATCTTTTTNAAAAATTTTTGTTCCATAACTATCTTTTACTATATTTTTATATATGTTTCACGTGAAACATTTTATTTTCCTATACAAAANCCTAAAAACAAGTCGTCTAATACGTCTTCTATGTCTACAGCTCCTATTATTCTTCCTAATGACATCGACGCAGCCCTTGTAAAATCTGCTGCTATTTCTATTTTTCCAGCCTTTAATTCNTCTATACCTAGCTGCAAGCTTTCTTTTGTTTCTTNTAGGTGTGCAATATGCCTTAGCCTATTAGGNCCTATAGTCATATCAGACAAAGAAGTTAGTTTTTTTGTCTCTTCTCCTAAAACCTTCAATAAAAAAGTAATTCCTTCTTTTGTTTTACATGATATTGTCAGGTCTTTAGAAGAAATATTATCTCTGTTAGCTTTTAAGTCTATTTTGTTAAATACTTTTATAGTCTTTGTCGTTTCTTCTATTCCATAACTAGACACATCTACCTCTTTCTTTTTAGGGCTTCTTATAGANACAATTATNTCTGCGGCCTTANCTGTTTTCTTTGTTCTTTTTACGCCTTCTTCTTCTATTTTGTTGTTTGTTTTTCTAATGCCCGCTGTATCAAAAATTGTNACAGGAATTCCCTCTAAATCAAGNCTNGCCTCAATTGTGTCTCTAGTNGTTCCTGCNTCTGNNGATACTATGGCTCGNTCCTCCTTTAATAAAAGATTNATAAGGCTNGATTTTCCAACNTTGGGNGCNCCTATTAATGCTATTTTTATTCCGGATCTAAGCCTTTCTCCTGCTGTGCCCTTTATAATGTCTGCTTCAATGTTTTTAATTAAAAAAGTCATATCTTTTCCAAATGTTAAATTTTCAGATTCTTGATTAACGTCTGCTTCATCTGAAAAATCTAATATGGCCTCCATCTCAGCTCTTATTCTAATTAATTTTTTTCTCCATACTTCATATTTCTTAGATAGCTCTCCGCTTAGCTGTCTTAAAGACTGTTTTCTTTGTTCTCTTGTTTCTGCTGCAATTAGATCTGAAAGCGCCTCTACTTCCGTAAGTCCCATCTTTCCATTATTTAGGGCTCTACGAGTAAACTCTCCAGCTTCTGCAGGCCTTAAGTCGCTTATAGAAGATAGTGCTAAAAACAACCCTTCAACTACAGCTACAGATCCATGCAAATAAAATTCTGCTAAGTCTTCTCCTGTAATGCTTTGTGTTTTTGGAAAAAAAGAGATTAAAGAACAATCTATAACGCCTTGTTCTGGTGTTTTTATTTCCTTTAGGGCCATTTTTCTAGGTTCTGGTACTATGTTTGCTAAAATTTTTAATGCTTTTTGTGTTGATGGCCCACTCACTCTAACAATAGCTATAGCAGATGGTAATGAACCACTAGAAAGGGCATATATAGTTTGATAATTAGCCATGTTTATTCTTTCATAAACTATTTTGTGTTTCACGTGAAACATATATACTTAATTTAAGCTATAATATAGCATATAAATTAATTTATTAGGGGAATCATTATGCCATCTGGATA
>NYVM01000005.1 GCA_002684605.1 Candidatus Pelagibacterales bacterium
AAACTATTTTAGAGCTTTTGCCTGTAAATGCGCCTTCACCAGCTATGCGAAATTTAGCAAAAAGGTTGTTACTCAGTGACGCTTATCAGCCAAATAAAGAAGAGAAAAATGGTCTTCAAGCAATTAGTCCAAGTGGAAAACCTATAATAAGTAAAGATCAAGATGCTACATTTTTACCATTACGTTTTTCTAAATTAGCGAGTCTAGGTGCAAAAAAAGAATTAATAGAACTAAGTAATTTAGTGCCAACTGAAGACATGTTAGGGGATTTGGCTAAGGAAGCAATATACGCTCGTTTATTGTCCGGAGAGACCGAAAAAGTATGTAGAGAAGTAATTGAACTTGCAAAAAGAACAAATGAATCCTACTGGAGAAAAACATTAATAGTATGTCAATTAATATTAGGAAATAGAGATGATGCTTTATTAAGTTTAGAACTTTTATTAGCTGAGTTAGATAGTGAAGATAAATTTTCTAAATTAATATATACTTTGGCAGATGAAACTAATCAAATTGAATTTGACAAAAATAGTATTTATTTCAAAATTTTAATTGCTGTATTGCCTGGCGAACAATTAAATAAACATCGCCTTAATTTAGACCCTTCAGGTTTAAGTGTAGTAGCAAAAAATATTAATTTATCCTGGAAAATAAGAATGTTAGCTGCTGAAAAAGCCGTACTAGCAGGTTCTCTTCCAAGTATATATTTAGGTGAACTAGCAACACAATTTAAGTTTGAAGAAGATATATTTTCCAGAGCCGCTTCAGAAAGTAAATCTATGGAAGGCTTTATGGCTAGATCATTATTATTACAAGCAGCTGCTTTAAATACTTCAGTAATAGAAAGAGCAAGGTTTTTAAGGCTTTTATTAGATAATGCTGATAGTGATGAAATTTTTCAGGTATATGCTTCTGTAATTATGCCAATATTACTGACTATTAAACCAAGACCAGATCTTATATGGTTTGCATCTTCAGCAACTAGGGCAGCTATTGCTGGAGGTAATTATATGTTAGCGTCTAACTGGTTAACAGTTTTAGGTAAAACTCTAGACTTGGATTACGAAGCTTCAGGAAGTTTACTAAGACTTCTTCCTTTAATAGCTATAGCAGGCCAAACTTTACCTGTTCCATTTAGTAAACAGCAGGCAACAGATGTGTGGTCTGGTTTATCAGATAGTTTTAGTAGGGAAGATAAAGAAAAAAGAGCAAGTAGATTATTGGTTTTGCTCAGTGCTATGGGAATAGAATCTAGAGAAGGTGCATGGAAAAATATAATAAGCGCTAGTAATATATTTGAAAAAGAAAATATTCCTGCCACTGCTTTGAGGTATCAGTTGCGCGATGCTGCTAAGAATAATAGAATAGCAGAAGTTGTTTCAATAAGTCTAATTATGCTGGGAGTTGAGGGGCCAAGTAAATCAGGCTTAGTTGCTCTTAATGCGGTGATTAGATCTCTCAGGGAAATAGGTTTAGAAGCTGATGCAAGAGAAATTGCTATTGAAGCAGCAATCTCTTATGTAAATTAATTTAATGAGCACAGATGATGATATTTTATTATTATTTGATGAAATGTTATTAGTTGAGAGGCAAGCAGCTAAGAATACTAGGCGTGCATATAAAAGTGATATACATTCATATATTAAATTTATTAATGTAAAATATAGTTTATCAATATTAAATGTTGAAAGTAAAAATATTACTAGTTGGTATAGGTCCCTTTCAGAAAAATCAATTTCTAGGAACTCTTATTTAAGAAAAATTTCTTCCATAAAAGAATTTTATCGTTTTCTATACTCAGATGGACTCATTAAAAATAACCCAGCAAAAGATATTGAATCTCCAAAAAAACATCAGAACATACCTAAAGTATTAACAATTAGGCAAATTGAAGATATTATTAATACTTTAAAATCAGATAATTGCCTAAAATCTATTAGGCTTCTAGCGTTGATAGAAATAATGTACTCAACTGGTATCAGAGTTGAGGAGCTTATGAGTATTTCTTTGAATGCAATAAATTATGAAAATCAATCTATTTTTATTAAAGGTAAAGGCGGAAAAGAAAGGGTTGTTCCATTTGGTATCAATGCTTTAAAGGCAATAAAAAAATATATAGGTATAAGAGAATTGTTTATAAAGAATAAAAAGAATTCTTCATTTATGTTCCCTTCTATAGGTAAGCAAGGTTATTTGACAGCAAGAAGGTTTTCACAATTACTTAAAGAAGTTTCAATAAAAGCTGAATTATCAGATTTATCTATTTCTCCTCATATTTTAAGGCATAGTTTTGCAACACATATGTTATCGGGAGGAGCAGATTTAAGAGTTTTACAAGAAATTCTAGGGCATGCAGATATTTCTACTGTACAAATATATACACATATTGTTGATGATAAAAAGAAAATGGCATTAAGTTTCCATCCTTTAGAGGAAAACAAAGGTTTATAACTTTTTATAAATGAATAATAGAATTGACTGCTATAAGCATTATATTTTATAACGTATTTATATATATATAAGGATATATTCATGCATTTTTTAGATTTTGAGCAACCTATAATCGAATTAGAAGCTAAAATAAGAGATTTATCTCTTTTGAATGATACTAATAAAGAAATTTTTTCATTAAAAAGAGATGTAAATAGTTTTCTTGAAAAAGCATATAGTAAGTTATCTCCATGGCAAATAGTTCAAGTCGCCAGACACCCTGAAAGACCTCACGCCAGCAATTATATAAGTGCTTTAATAAAAGATTTTCAAGCTCTATCAGGAGATAGAAGTTTTGCGGAAGATAATGCTATTATATCCGGTATTGGATCTTTTAATGGTCAATCTGTAATGGTTATAGGTCAAGAAAAGGGCTCAGATACTGATTCTCGTGTAAAACATAACTTTGGAATGGCGAAGCCTGAGGGATATAGAAAAGTTTCACGTTTAATGAAATTAGCTGATAAATTTAATATGCCTTTAATAACTTTTGTAGATACTGCTGGAGCATACCCAGGAGTAGGTGCTGAGGAAAGAGGACAGGCAGAAGCAATTGCTTCTTGTATTCAAGATTCTTTAGAAATCAAGGTGCCTTTCATAAGTATTATTATTGGAGAAGGCGGTTCAGGTGGAGCAATTGCTCTAGCATCAGCAAATAAGGTTTTAATGTTACAAAATGCTATATACTCTGTTATATCTCCTGAAGGTTGTGCATCTATACTTTGGAGAGATAATAATAAAGCGGAAGTAGCTGCTGATTCATTAGGAATAACAGCTCAATTTCTTAAAGAAAAAGGTATAATTGAAGAAATTATTTCTGAGCCTATTGGTGGAGCACATAGAGATCATATTCTATCTATTAAAAATGTAGAAATTGCTTTAAATAAAGCACTTAATGAAATTAAAGATTATACTAAAGAACATTTAATAAAAGACAGGCAAGAAAAATTTTTAAAGTATGGTCGTTTATTAAAATGATTTATATTATTCACTGAGGCATATAAATTGATTCCTTTATTGCTCGTAGTTGTTATTGATTTAATAGGTTTTGGTATAATCATACCCCTCTTACCTTTTTATGCAGAAACTTTTGGGGCATCGCCACAAAAAGTAACAATGTTAATGGTAGTTTTTTCATTATCACAATTCGTCGCAGCACCTATTTGGGGTGGACTAAGTGATAAATATGGAAGAAGATTAATAATTTGGATTACATTAGCTGGGTCTATATTAGCATATATATTTTTAGCTTATTCTAATACGTTATATAGTTTATTTATTGCAAGAGCTTTTGCTGGTTTTATGGCCGGAAATATTTCTACAGCTCAGGCATATATATCGGATATAACTACAAAAGAAAATAGAGCTAAGGCTATGGGATTCTTTGGCGCAGCTTTTGGCATAGGATTTATTTTAGGTCCTGCAATTGGAGGGNTATTGGCTGGTTCTGNTCCTAAAAGNCCTAATACTTTTTTACCACCCNTATTCGCAGCAACATTATCTACCTTTGCTTTATTATTGGCATTATTTTTACTTNAAGATACAAGAAGCNTAATAAAACCAAATAAAAATAAGCGAATTNTTAGTTTNTTAGAAGCATTAAAANTTCCAAAATTAGGTCAGTTAATTTTGCTATCTTTTATAGTAACTGTAGTTTTTGCATCTATGGANTCAACATTTTCATTATGGTCAGAAAGAACTTATAATTGGGGTCCGCAGCAGAATGGATANATTTTTGCTTTTGCAGGAGTATGTGGTGTAATNGTTCAAGGNTTTTTTATATCNANATTAGTAAAAGTTTTTGGTGAGTCTTTATTATGTCGANTTGGNATGCTGATGATTTCTTTAGGAATGATTTCTGTNGCACTTTCATATATGNANTTTCATGCATANTTATCTATGGCATTAATTGCNTTTGGCTTAGGTTTATTTATGCCCACAATATCNACNNTGATTGTAAATATNGTTGCAGAGGATAGAAGAGGTTGGGTACTTGGAGTAGCTCAATCAAGTTCTTCACTTGCAAGAATTATAGGCCCAGCTTTTGCAGGAATATTTTTTGAGCTTCTTGGAAAGAATAGTCCATATATAATGGGCGGTTTATTATTGTTAATAATACTAATTATATTTAATAGTTCGATTAAAAAATTCTCTAAATAAGTTAGCTATATCAAATTATTTTTTATTAAGTTTTTTACAGCAATTTTTTCGGGTTCCGCTACATTATTTTTTTCTAAAATTTCTTTAGGTAATAAATAGTCTATTGTTATATTTTCATTATCAGGAACTAAGGGAGCACCTAAAGTTTCTACATAAAAATATATAGGTGTATATAATCTATTATTCCATGGAGATAAAAGTGTTTTTGGTGCATAAAGCATTAGCTTTATATTCCCATATAAACTTAACTCTTCATAGAGCTCCCTCTTTAATGCTTGCTTAGGTGTTTCATTTTTTTCTACACCTCCTCCAGGAAATTTAGTCGCATGGTAGTTATTGATAACTTCATTTGTAACTAATATTTTATTTTGGCAAACAATTAAGCCGTAGGATCTAAGATTCTCATTCATAATATTCTAACTCTTTATAACATTTTTAATTTCATCAAGAATATGTATGTCGTCAATAGTAGCAGGTGTTTTAAAAAATTTATTATCATAAATTGCAGATATAGTACTTCTTAATATTTTTCCAGACCTAGTTTTAGGTAACCTTTTAACTACAATTGCTTTTTTAAAAGAAGCGACAGGACCTATTTCATTTCTTACCATCTTAATAATTTCGTTAATAATTATTTCATTAGAAGTACTTGTTCCTGAATTAATAACAATAAAACCAACAGGAATCTGTCCTTTTAGCTCATCTTCAACTCCAACGACTGCGCACTCTGCTATATCACGATGTTTAGACAATACTTCTTCCATAGCACCAGTGGAAAGTCTATGTCCTGCACAATTAATGATATCATCTGTTCGAGACATAACCCATATATAGCCATCCTTATCTATATAGCCGGCATCCGCACTAGAATAATACCCTGGATATTCATTTAGATAAGACTCTTTATATCTTTCTTTGTCTTGCCATAGTGTAGAGCTGCAACTTGGAGGAAGAGGTAACTTGATAGCTAGAGCACCAATTTCTCCCTTAGGTTTCTCTTTTCCTTCATCATCTAAACAAACTACATCAAAGCCTGGCGAAGGCTTTCCTGTAGAACCTGCTTTAACTTCAAATAAGCCAAGACCAGCAAAATTTCCAGCTATAGCCCAACCAGTTTCAGTCTGCCACCAATGATCAATTACTGGAACATTTAAATGTTTTTCAGCCCATTTTATTGTCGTAGGGTCTGCCCGTTCTCCAGCAAGAAATTGTATTCTAAAATTTTTTAAATTATATTTTAATATTTCTTTACCATTTGGGTCATCTCTTTTTATAGCTCTTAATGCTGTTGGCGCAGTAAACATTACAGATACATTGTGTTCACTAATTACTCTCCAAAAAGATCCTGCATCAGGAGTGCCTGTAGGTTTTCCTTCGTATAATATTGAAGTACAGCAATTTAAAAGTGGAGCATAAACTATATAAGAATGTCCTACTACCCAACCAATATCTGAGGCTGCCCAAAACACTTCTCCCGGTTGAATTCCATAAACCATCTCCATGCTTGCTTTTAATGCAACAGCATGACCTCCATTTTCTCTTACCATACCTTTAGGGTCACCTGTGGTCCCTGAAGTATAAAGAATATAAAGAGGGTCCGTAGATTTTACTGGAACTGGTTCTACAGAACCCGCACTATCCATTAAATCTTGTAGATTAAAATCTCTATTATTTATTAATTTTGCTTCGCATAAAGCTCTTTGATGAATAAAACATACATTTACTTTATATTTAGCTAGATCAATTGCTTTATCAATCATAGGTTTATATTCAATAACTTTTCCTGGTTCAATACCACATGAGCCTGCAATAATAACTTTAGGCTTAGCATCATTTATTCTTGTAGCGAGCTCATTAGGAGCAAAACCTCCAAAAACTACTACATGAACAGCTCCTATTCTTGCGCAGGCAAGCATTGAAGCAACAGCTTCTGGTATCATAGGCATGTATATTAGGACTCTATCTCCCTTATTTACTCCATGGCTTTTTAAAGCACTTGCAATTTTTATGGTTTTATCTAGTAACTCATTATAGGTATATGATTTTTTTGTGTCAGTTATTGGGCTATCATATATAAGTGCATTTTTATCACCATTGCCATTAGCAATATGTATATCTAAACAATTATAACAGGTATTAAGCTCACCACCAGGAAACCAGCTCCATGATCGAGGATCACTTTTATCTAAAACCTTATCCCATTTTTTAGTCCAATGAATGTTTTTAGCTTTCTTTTCCCAAAAAGAAGCAGGATCATTTTTCCAATTATCATAATCTTCATTATAGGACATAAGTTTACAATCTTTGAGTTTCTGAAAAAAAAGGCGCTAATTATTCTAATTAGCGCCTTTTTTTTTAATTTAAAATTTTATTAACGTCTATTTCCTAACAACATAAGAAGCATAATAAATAAATTAAGGAAATCTAGATATAGTTTTAAGGCACCCATAATGGCTTTTTTTACCTGAGTTTCACCATTTTCGCCTTCAACATACATTTCTTTTAGAGTCTGTGTGTCATAAGCTGTTAAACCTGTAAATATTAGAACGCCTACTATACTGATAATAAATTGCATCATAGTAGATTGCATAAATATATTTACGACCATCGCAATAATGATACCAATTAAACCCATCATTAAAAAAGAACCAAAATTAGCTAATGATCTTTTTGTAGTATATCCATATATACTTGCAGCTAGGAAAGTTGATGATGATATAAAAAATACACGAGCTACGGACTCACCTGTATAGGCAAGGAATATCGAAGCTAGAGAGATACCATAACAACCGGATAACACCCAAAACATTGTTTGAGCAGTAGACGCTTTCATTTTTTGAATTCTGAAAGATAGCATCATGACTAATCCTAATGGTGCAAGCATAAATATAAAACCAAGAGGTGAATTAAATAAAGCATTTCCTAGAGCAGTTGTATTACCATTCTGGTCAACTGCGGCTCCAGAAACTAACCATGCTACCAAGCCTGTTATTGCTAAACCTACAGTCATATAGGAATATATTTTTTGCATATAAGCTCTTAAACCTAAGTCTTCTGAGTTTAAAGCAGCTGCCTTAGCTTGTGTCTGAGGGTTAGAACTAAAGTGTCCAATTTTCATAATAAAAACTCCGTTTAATAAACAAAGCATATGCATTTGTTTAAGATTATGTTTATAAATATATAATACATTATATATTAGAAAAAATCTATATTTTACAAGCTATAAATATATAATATTAATTGCAATTAAGCTTGATTTTTTTTAATTTAGATTAATTTTAAGGAAAGAATATTATTAAGAAATTAACTAAAAGCGATATAGATAAACATCTTCAGCTAATAAATGGGTGGTCTTTAAAAGAGGACTTTTCTTCAATATCCAAAACTTTTATTTTTACAAATTTTAAGGAAGCTTTTTCATGGATGACCAATATCTCAATAGAGGCTGAAGCTTTAAACCATCACCCAGAGTGGAGTAATGTCTATAATAAAGTATATGTTCATTTATCAACCCATGATGTTTCAGGACTTTCTAAAAATGACTTTTTAATAGCAAGTTATATGGACCAACAATTTATAAGTAGAAAATAGAATATTATGAAAAAATTGCTTTCTTTATTTAATTTACAGAATACACCTTCATTTCCATTATTATTTGGAATAGGTGGAGCTTTTCCTTTCATTTTTTTATCTATAGGAATATGGGTTTTTACATATGAATTAAAATTGATTGCTCTGTATAATTTGATAAATTATTCAGTCTTAATTCTTTCATTTACTGGAGCCGTTCATTGGGGAGCTGCAATGGTTAGAAATGATAAAGGTTATAAGCCATATCTAATTTCTATAATACCTGCTTTATTAAGCTGGTTTTTATTGATAGGTTTTATTGTCAATTACTTGATTATTTTCATTGTTTTAATAATCTTGTATTTATCTGTTTTTTTTATAGATATTAATGCTGTAAAAGAAAATTACCTTCCTCAATGGTATATACCAATGAGAAAATTTATAACTGTTATAGTATTGCTTTCATTAGGCTCTGTATGTATGGCCATAAATATGAAAGTTATTTAATTGTTTTTTTGATATTGTCTAAATATAAAATAATCATAGTAGCTATTATTATTATAAATGACCCTATTACTTCATTTAAGTAAGGAATTTCGTTAAAAAGAATAAATCCATATATGCCTGCAAAAATTAATCTAGTATAATCGGCAGGCATTACCAAAGTTGTAGCCCCTAATTTCAAACCCCAAATTGTTAGCATCTGAGCAATTGTTCCAACAATTGCAGCAAATAATATTAAAAATATTTGAAAAGAATTTAAAGGTGTCCAAAATAAATAACATGGAACAATTAGGGCAGTGGTAGAAATTATACCATAATAAAATTGTATAGTTAAAGTTGATTCACTTGATGATAGTGACTTTACGCTTAGTTTAACACAACTTACTAGAAAAGCCCCAAGAAGTGCTAAGCTGGCTGAAAAATATGTAATATTATTATCATTACTAGGATCAATTATTATTATAACGCCTAGAAAACCTATAAGTATTAAAAATATTCTTAAAAACCCAGGTTTTTCTCCAAGTAGTAGCATTGCAAGAGGAACTAAAAACAATATTCTAGTAAATCCTAAAGTTACGGCTGTTGCTAGTGGCAACATGGACAAAGCTGTAAAACCTGCCATCATTGCTCCTACGCCTAAAAGACCTCTTAAAACGTGCATAGGATATCTTTTTGTATGTAATATTTTTGAAGGATTCTTTTTAATAATCAAAGGAATTATAATCATAAAACCAAAAAAACATCTAAAAAAAGCTATTTGAAAAGGATGTAATTCAGAAGTTAGATACTTTACAGTTGTGCCCATAATGGGAAAAGTGGCTGATGCTATTAGGATAAAAATAAACCCTCTAATATTAGGGCTTAATTTATCCCAAAAAGAATTAAATTTATTTAATAAGTTCATATATTAATTAATCACAGCTTAGAATTATTTTTCCTGTATTCTTTCGACTTAGGAGATATTCTAAAGCTATACTTGCTTCTTCTAATTTAAAGATTTTTCCAATTTTAGGCTTTAGTTTTTCTTTTTCATAAAGCTTCATTAATTCTATAAAAGAATCTCCAATTAGTGAAGGGTTTATAAATGCATACTCTCCCCAATATAAGCCAATTGCAGAGGCGCTTTTCAGAAGTAATCTATTTGCAGGTATTTTAGGTATTTTTCCTCCGGCAAACCCAATGATAATAAATTTTCCTTCCCAGGCTAAATTTTTTATAGTGTCGTCAGCTGTTTCTCCACCAATCATATCAATTACTAAATCTACTCCTTCAGGAGCAATACTTTTGATGCTATGCCTAAAAGTTTCTTTATTATAGTTTATAGTGTGATTGGCTCCATGATCAATACATGTATTACATTTTTCATCACTTCCTGCGGCGGCTATAGTTTTAGCTCCATAGGCTGCTGCAAGTTCAACTGCTGCTAAGCCTACACCGCCAGCTGCACCTATAATTAAGCAAGTTTGATCTTTTTGCAGTTTTCCTTTCCAATCAACAGCGCCAAATGCTGTCCCATATGCAACAGGAAAAGAAGCAGCAGAAATAAAGTCCATATTATCTGGTATTTTATATACATTTTCTGCAGGCATAACTATTTCATTACAATATGCTCCGAATTTTGCAATTCCAATTACCCTGTCACCTATTTGATGATTTAAAACTTTGCTACCTATTTCAATAATAGTTCCTGATAATTCTAACCCAGGAGAAAAAGGAGGGCGAGGTCTTTCTTGGTAACGTCCTCTAATTACTAATGTGTCGGCAAAATTAACACCTATATTTGCTACTTTAATTTTCACTGATAATTCAGTTATTAATAGAGAATCTATATGATCTAAAATTAAATTTTCTGGACCACCATATTTATTTACAATCATTCTTTTCATATAAATATCCTTAAAATTACTTTATAATCTTTTGAAAGCAGATATAACCTTTATAAGGTTTTATTTATTTAATTAAATATATAAATAAATTATTTTACATTTTTATATATTAAGTATGATTTGTTTTGAATTTTTAGCTTTATATAAATATTTATTTTATATATTTTAAAGTAAGCGTACTAAATAATAATTTATTAGAAATAAACATATGTATAAATATTTCACTTTAATAATTTTTGCTTTTTTGTTTATATTGCAATCAAACGTAATAGCTGAGGAATCTACTTCTTTAGGAACATATGGAGATTGGCAAGCAATGTATTGGAATACAGAAGAAGGTTTAGCATGCAGCATGGTTTCATCTCCTATTAAGGAAGAGGGAAAATATTCTAGGCGTGGNCAAGTTTATGCACAAATAGCAAAAAATAAAGGTAGTGAGGAATTAGGAGTAGTATATTTTGAGGCAGGATATNCATTCAAACAGAATTCAAAGGTAAATGTAAATATAGATTCAAAAAAATCTTTTGAATTATTTACAGATAGTCAAGCAGCCTGGGCAACAACTAGTGATGATGATAACTTACTAATTAAGCATATGAAGCTAGGCAGCAAAATGGTTGTAAAAGGTGTTTCTTCAAGAGGTACAAAAACGATAGATACATATTCATTAAAAGGGTTTATTGCAGCATATAAAGCTATGAATAAAATTTGTAAATAATGTCTGAAAATATATCTATAAACTCTTTTTCAAAGGATGACCTCACAAAATATATTATTAAATTAGGAGAAAAANAGTATAGGGCTAAGCAATTATGGAGATGGTTATACGTTAATGGGGTTAAATCTTTCAACGATATGTCTGATATAGGNGTNAATTTAAGAAATAAATTAAGTTCCAAAGTATTTTTAGATAGACTAGTTGCAAGCACGCATCAAATTTCTGAAGATGGAACGCAAAAATGGCTTTTTTCTCTTAAGGATAAAAAAGAAGTAGAAACTGTTTTTATTCCAGAAGCAGATAGAGGTACTTTATGTATATCTTCTCAGGTAGGTTGTACTTTATCCTGTTCTTTTTGTCATACAGGTACAATGGCATTAGTAAGAAACTTAACAGTAGATGAAATTGTTGGACAGGTCTTATCAGCAAAAGATAGTTTGTCAGATTGGGGCATGAAAAATAGGAAGATAACAAATATAGTATTTATGGGAATGGGTGAGCCTTTATATAACTATACAGAAGTNACGAAAGCTATAAAAATTTTATTAGATAATGAAGGGTTATGTTATTCGCGAAGAAAAATTACTTTATCTACATCCGGTGTCGTACCTATTATTCAAAAACTTAAAAAGCAATTAGATGTAAGTTTAGCTATAAGTTTACATGCTGTTAATGATAAATTAAGAAATCAACTAGTACCAATTAATAAAAAATGGCCTATTAAGGAATTATTGTCTGTTTTAGAAGTTTATCCAGGAGTTAATAATGCTAGACGCATTACATTTGAATACGTCATGTTAGATGGAGTAAATGATTCTATAGATGAAGCGAAAAAATTGGTCACCCTTTTAAAACCAATACACGCTAAAGTAAATTTAATACCATTTAACCCTTGGCCTGGAAGTATATATAAGTGTTCATCAGAAAAAACTATTAAAGATTTTGCTGATGAAATTTGTAATAATGGAGGTATTACTGCAACAATTAGACATGCAAGAGGACAGGATATATTAGCGGCGTGCGGACAACTAAAAAGTAATAGTGAGCGCATGAGAAGAGAAAAAGTTAAAAACATTAATGCTGCTTAAAGTATTATATATTATCATTAATTAACATTACTAGGAAAATAAATGTCAAAAGTTAAAAAAGTAGTTTTAGCGTATTCAGGAGGTTTAGATACATCTGTTATTTTAAAGTGGCTTCAAGAAAAATATGAATGTGAAGTAGTAACCTTCACTGCTGATATAGGGCAAGGTGAAGAAATAGAGCCTGCAAGAGCTTTAGCTAAAGCAATGGGTATAAAAGAAATTTATATTGAAGATTTAAAAGAAGAGTTTGTGAAAGAATATGTTTTCCCAATGTTTAAAGCTAGTGCAATTTATGAAGGTACATATTTATTAGGGACTGCCATAGCTCGCCCTTTAATTGCTAAAAGGCAAATTGAAATAGCAAAAGAAACTTCAGCAGATTCTGTTTCTCATGGAGCTACTGGTAAAGGGAATGACCAAGTTAGGTTTGAGCTTGGCTATCTTGGTTTAAACCCAGACATTAATATTATAGCGCCATGGAGAGAATGGGATTTAGACTCTAGAACAAAATTAATTGAGTGGGCAGAAAAAAGAAATATAGCTGTGCCAAAAGATAAGAGGGGAGAGCCACCATATTCAACAGATGCTAATTTATTACACATTTCTTATGAAGGAAAATCTTTAGAAGACCCATGGGTTTCTGCTGATGAAGAAATGTTCACAAGGACTATAGCTCCAGAATTAGCTCCGGAAGAAGCAGAAGAAGTAGTTATTGCATTTGAAGAGGGTACACCAGTAGAGGTGAATGGAAAAAAATTAAGTCCAGCACAATTATTAGAAGATCTAAATATTAGAGCTGGTAAGCATGGTGTAGGAAGAGTTGATATTGTTGAGAATAGGTTTGTAGGTATGAAGTCTAGAGGTGTATACGAAACTCCAGGAGGAACAATTCTTCATGTCGCACATAGAGGAATTGAACAATTAATTTTAGATGGCCCTTCAATGCTTTTAAGAGATGAAATTATGCCAAAATACGCATCTTTAATATATAACGGTTTATGGTTTTCTCCTGAAAGAGAAATGCTGCAGTCAATGATTGACACTAGCCAAAAAAATGTAACTGGAGAGGTTAAGGTAAAATTATATAAAGGAAGTTGTAGTTTGATTGGCAGGCGTTCTCCAAAAAGTATTTATAATGAGGGAATAGTTACTTTTGAAGCGAGTAATAGTTACGATCAAAAAGATGCAGATGGTTTTATAAAACTTAATGCTTTAAGGCTGAAGCAAAGAAATCGTAAAAAATAACGATTATTTGAAAGGGCTTCCTAATAACAATTCAAATAGAAGATTTCTAGCAAAATGCAAAACTATTATTAGTATTATAGGAGAAATATCGATACCTCCCAAATTTGGCAATATTTGTTTTATTGGAGATAATAGAGGGTTGGTAAGTTTATGTAAGGCATAATTTATTTGCCATACAAATTTATTTTGTGTGTTAACAATATTAAAGGCTACTAGCCAACTCATGATTACTTGTAATATAAGAGCCCAAACTATTAATGTAACAAGGCTATCAATTAAAATTAACATCGATTGCATATTTATTTCCAAATTATGATTAATTTACATTATAGTTTTTTAATATACCAATTTAGTATAATTTACTAAATATTTTTTGCCATATAAATCATTTTTTTTACAAATCTATTTTCAGGTTCTGCTAATGAAACCATTAAAGAAAAATGATTCTCGTTTTGAAGCACTGCATAATCTATATTGTTACAATAATTAATTATTTTTTTAGTATATCTTTTTGTTTGATCTATCCATCCTTTTGTCTCACTGCCGCCGACACAAGTTATTATATGAGGTACATTTATGTTTAGAGTTGAAGGGGTATTTTTTAAGGCCTCCTTTTTGGATAACTTAATTTCTTCATTAACAGATAAGTTCAAAACTATTTCTGGTTCATATATTCCGCTAATGAGAACTGCGCCTTTAATAATATCATTAGGTATATTAAATTTTCTCCAATCTATATTTATAGCCATAGAGCAAAGATGAGCTCCTGCAGAATGTCCTGAGATAGTTATTTTATTAGGGTTTCCTCCATATTTTTTACAGTTTTTGTACACCCAAATTATAGCAGAAGTTATTTGTTGAACAATTTCACTTAAAGTCACATGTGGGCATAGTTCATGATTTATTGAAAAATATAATAGGTTATTATTTACAAAAGGTATAGCTAATTGGCTATGGTCAGACTTATCTAATGCCCGCCAATAACCACCATGAATAAATATATGAACATTACTATTCTTAAGGTTTTTTTTTCCAAAAATATCAAGTTTTTGTAACGGGGTATTTCCATAACTTACGTCTAGTATACAAGGAAGGCTTTCACGGGATACTTTCCCTAAATCTTTATATTCTGCAATATATTGAGAAAAATTAGATACAGCTTCTCTAGGGTTGTAATTATTTTCTAATTCTTTTTTTGAGAAGTTATGCCAGTTAATATTCATGAATTTTCCTACGGTTAGTTATATATTAAGAGCATAAAATAAATATTAAATTTTAAAAGCTAAAAGGTGACAATTTTAAAAAAAACTAATAAGATTATTGAACAAAATTATAATAGTGAGTATTGAAATTGGTTAAAAAATTTAATATTAAAACTTGGTATATAATATTTACGTGTTTCATATTATTAGTACTAATATTCCCTATATTTGCACTAGGTAATTCTGCAAACCTTTCATTTTTAGGTATGCCATTTATAATGGTATGGGTTTTATTTTGGATAATAGTAGAATTTTTAGGTTTATTGGTTTTTGTTATTTTAGATAAAGATGTAGAGGAATAATATGGAAGCTTGGCAAATTGCTTTATTAGCGATGTTTATTTATTTGATCATTGCTTTTTCAATAGGTTTAGCAGCTGGAAGAGGAAGATCTTTTTTTTCTATATCTGAATATGCAGTTGGAGATCGTGGTTTTGGCTTATTTGTTATGTGGTTTCTTATGGGAGGAACTATATTTTCAGCATTTGCATTTTTAGGTGGTCCGGGATGGGCTTATTCAAAAGGAGCTGCATCATTATATATTTTAGCTTACTGCGCACTTGGATTAATGCCTTGGTATATTATAGGACCTAAAGTTGCACGTTTGGGTAAAAAATCAAATTATATAACTATGGGTGATTTTTTAGGAGATCGTTATAATTCTAAATTTTTAGTTATAATTATTGGCATTGTTTCTTTATTAGCATTTATTCCATATTTAACATTACAAATTAAAGGTATGGGATATATTTTTAACGTATTAACATTCGATCATATATCTTATAACAATGGTGCATTGTTAGCTTTAGGCGTAGTTGTAGTTTACGTGGCAACGAGTGGAGTAAGAGGAGCTGCATGGAGTGATGTTTTTCAAGCAATACTGATGCTAATTGTAGCATGGGTTCTAGGAATATATTTTGTAGAATCTTTACATGGGTCTCTTGGTAACATGTTTGGTAAAATTATTGCTGATAATCCAGAGTTTTTAACAATTGGAAATGAGGGGTCGAAAATTAGCTCTGCTAGATATAGCAGTAATATAGTAGTTTCCATGCTTGGTTTTGTAATGTGGCCACATTTATTTACAAAATCTTATACTACTACAGCTAGACGAATTAAATTGACAGTTTTAGTTTATCCAATCTTTGCACTTTTTTTGTTACCTGTCCTTTTTATAGGGTTTGCTGCAATAGGTGTCGTGCCTACTGATGCTTTAGGACGTCCAGGTGAAGTATTACCTTATTTGATAACACATCACTTAACTGAATCAGGAATTTTGTATGGTATAGTTGGTGCTGGTGCATTAGCAGCTGCAATGTCTTCTTCCGATGCTATTACTCATGGAGCTTCAGTATCTTTTGGACGTGATATATGTAAGGTTATCTTTCCATCGCTAAAAGAAAACCAAGAGCTTTGGATAATGAGAGGAGCTGTAGTTGGAGTTGGAGCAATTGCATATTGTATAGCTATTTATGGAAGTGATGGATTAATTAAACTATTGTTAGGAGCTTATGGAGCCATAGTACAAATTGCTCCTGCAGTTTATTCAGGTCTTTTTTGGAGGAGGGCTTCTGCTTTAGGAGTTACATTAGGATTAATTATGGGAGTTATAGTTACTACTTATTTTCAATATATTCATGGTAGTTCACCATATGATTTGCATCCTGGTTTAATAGGTTTAACAGTAAATATTATAATTATGGCTTCAATTAGTTTATTGCAAAAACATAAGGCTGAGTATCTTGCTCATGCCTCTAAATTTATAGATGAGTAATTCTAATTACTAGTTAAATTTCTAGCATTAAGGTATCCGAGCTCCTGAAATTTAGTTATATCAATAGATTTTTTTAAAAAATCTTGATAACTTTTATGAACTTTCATTGCAGCGAAGTCTTTTTCTGCATTTTCAATTACTACCTGTTTAGAAATTTTTAAAAATTCTTTTATTATACTTTCTGGAAGAATTTTATATTCCACCTTATGTTTATTAGTTACAATTTGGAAGCTTATTGCATTTCTGTAAATAAATTCTCCATAACTTTGTGTATTAGCGTTACTAGTGGCAACCCTTATTATCTCTTTCAGGTCAGAAGGCAACTTTTTATATAGGTCCTTATTAATTAATAACTCCAAGTTGGAACCTGGGCTATGAATACCAGGTCCATAACAAATTTTAGCAATTTTAGGAAAACCAAAGGCTAAATCCATCCAGGGCCCTCCCCATTCTACAGCATCTACTACTCCTGATTGAAATGAACTCATAACTTCACCTCCTGGAATATTTACAGTAGTTGCACCCATTCTATTAAGAACTTCTGCAGCCAGTCCAGACATTCTTATTTTTAAGCCTTTTAAATCTTCAGTTGAATTCAGAGCTTTTTTATACCAGCCAAACATTTCTGTTTGTACAATTCCTCCTTGAAAAGGCTGTATGCCATATGGATCTAATAATTCCTCCCATAATTCTAACCCCCCACCATATAGAGCCCAAGCACTTTGTTCTGAAGGGCTAAGTCCTCCTGGTATACCACCAAAGTATGCTAAACCTGGGTTTTTTGATATCCAATATCCACTCCATCCATGCCCCATTTCTGCAGTTCCTTGTCTTACTGCATCAAAGACTTCATAAGCTGGAACTATTTCACCTGCTCCATATACTTTAATTTCTAATCGGCCATCAGAAGCTTTATTAATACTCTGGGCTATTTTTTCTGCAGTCGTTCCTACACCTGGAAAATTTTTAGGCCAAGTGGTAACCATTTTCCATCTTAATCTGTTTCTAGAAATAGCAGGACTTGGAAAAACTGAATAAGCAATACTAGCAGTTGCTGTTGCTTTTAAAAAAGATCTTCTTTTAATATTTTTATTTTTCATAATATTTCCCAAATTTTACGTTATTTTATCTATATTTTTGTCCCAGTTTTTTCCATCAAAATTTATAGTTTTAATGTTTTTGATTGTATTTGAATGGATACAGTTAAGATTAATACTAATACAATTTTGATGTGAACGCGGAACATAAAATGATTTTATTCCACATTTGTTACAAAATATATGGCGAGCTAATTTACTATTAAAAGTATATGTAGTTATAGAGTCTTTACCCTTTAACAACTTAAAGTTTTTTTTAGGTACTATATAATGTTTATAATTATTAATAGAACAAATTGAGCAAGAACAAATTATAATTTCTATATTCTCTTCACCAATGGCTTCAAACTTGACTGCTTTACAATGACAACTTCCAACATGTGTTACTATATTTTTGTTCATAGATTAAGCATAAATGCTAAAATGAACTAAATGCAATATTTTTTTAAAGAAAGTATGATAGATTGTTTAATATAGAGGTATTAATACTGATTTCATTAGTATTTTTTTGGGGAGGCTTTGTAAAAGGGTTGTCAGGAATTGGCTTGCCCTCTTTTTCTATAGCTTTTTTAACAATGTTTATGGGTATTAAAATTGCAATTGCTTTAGTAGTTATGCCTGGATTATTAACTAATTTATGGCAAGTTTTTGGTAAAATTAAAATTTCAAAAATAATTTATAGAATGTGGCCACTACTAGCTTTTATGTTTTTATTTTCATTCTTAGGGGCAAGTATTTTAGTTGAAAATAGTAATTTTTTAACCTTACTTTTAGGTTGTTTATTATGTCTCTATGGATGTTTTAGTCTTTTTATAAAAAAAATAGTTATTTCAAAAAAATATGAAAAAATACTAGGTGCATTAATTGGTGCATTAAGTGGATTCTTTGGAGGCTCAACAGGAACATTTATTTTTCCTTTAGCATTTTATGTTTATTCATTAAAAATGACCAAGCAAGAGTTTTTACAAAGTATTGCTCTCATATTAATATCAGCAAGTTTTTGTTTAGGCTTTGCATTAACCGGAAATAAATTATGGTCTTTGGAATTATTTGCATATTCATCTTATGCAGTTGTTCCTTCCTTCATAGGAATGTATTTTGGAAGAAGGCTTCAGTTTAAATTAGATGAAAAACTATTTAAAAATATATTTTTGTACATGTTAATCATAATAGGTTTTTTAATAATAAATAAAATTATATAAATATTAAGGAATAATACTATTAGGAATAAATAAGGTTATGCCAGGTATTAATAAAAGAATAAATAGACGAATAATATCTATAGTTACAAATGGCATCACACCCTTAAATATAGTTTTTAAACTTATTTCATCTTTAACAAGAGTTTTTAATACATGTACATTTAGACCTATGGGCGGAGTAATTAAACTTATTTCAACAGCTACTACTACAAGGATCCCAAACCATATTAAATTACCTCCCATTGCTTGTACTAAAGGGTAGAATATAGGAACAGTCAGCATCATCATAGATAGGCTTTCTAGAAACATTCCTAATATTAAGTATATAATAAAAATGCCTATTAGTAAGGTGTAAATATTAAAATTAAAAATAGATAAAAAATTTTGTAGGTCATTCGGAAGCCCTGCTAAATTAATAAAATTTGAAAATAATATAGCTCCAAAAAGTAAAAAAAATAACATACTAGTCACTTTTACTGTTTCTATTAATATCTCATAGAAAGATTTTATTGATATTTTTTTCTTAAGCATAACTATTATTAAAGATCCAAATGCTCCTACTCCTGCTGCCTCAGTTGTAGTAAATATTCCTGTATAAATTCCTCCCATTACTATTGTAAATAATAGTATAATTCCGGTTACCCCTTTTAATGATTTTACTTTTTTTACAAAGGGAAGTGGAGTTTGAGTTTGAAAAGATTTTTTATTTAGTAATATGGATATTTTTATAGCAATAATATAACCTATTATACCTAGTAATCCTGGAATTAATCCTGCTAAAAAAAGCTGACCAATATCTTGGCTTGTAATGATACCATATAAAACAAGTATCATAGAAGGAGGTATTAAAATTCCTAATGTGCCTCCTGCAGCAATCACTCCTGTAGCTAAAGAATCTGGATAATTATATTTTTTCATAGAAGGTAATGCAATTTTAGCCATTGTAGCAGTAGTAGCGAGTGAGGAGCCACATACAGAACTAAAACCTCCACAAGCTATAATAGTTGCCATAGCTAGTCCTCCTTTTTTATGCCTAAGCCACGCATTTGCTGCACTATATAATTCATCTGCTAAACCTGCTTTTACTACAAAATTACCCATTAGTAAGAATAATGGTAAAATTGATAAAGTATAATTCATTCCATTATCAAAAAATACTTGTCCAATCATAGCTAAAGATGCATCAGTACCAATTATAAATGTGAGACCTATAAAACCAATAGCTGCCATGGAAAATGCAATTGGTAGCCCTAAAGCTATCATTACCATTACAAGTACTAATCCAATTATCCATGTAAGCATTTTATTGTTTTACTTCATTAATTTTTTTTTTCTCATTAAATAAATATTTATAGCTATTACATAAAGCTATTATAGATGCAATCATACTTAGGGCAGCCATCATATATGCAATTGGCGCTTTAGGTATTTGTAAAAAAGTCGTTATTTCATTATATATACTTAAGTCTAAGCCATGCATATATAGTTGCCATGCAATAATAAATAAGATCACAGAAACTATAAAGTTTATAACTATTTTTTGAATTTTAATTATTGAATTGCTAAAATAATTAGTAAATAAAGAAACTGTTACATGTTCTTCGAGCCTAGTAATATAAGGAAGTCCAATATAAATTAATGCACCTAAAATAATTTCTGTAATTTCAGTCGTACCAGGTAGAGGCAAATTTAATAAGTAACGACCTAGTACATCAATTACAGTAATCAACACTAGTGCTGTGAGAGATATTACGCATAAACCAAGTAATAATTTGTTAGAAGTTTGAAAAATATAGTTTAGCAAAGTTATGTATTATTCATTTTTAATAAGCTCTATTTCTTTTAAAAGTTTATAATATATTTCTTGTGCATCTATTTTTTTTTCTTTTGAAATTTCATCCAAAGTAGATGCTATAATTGGCATAAGTATATTTTTAGCTAAGACTTTATCCTTGTCTGATAAGGTCTTTATTTGAACTCCATTGTTTTTAGAAATGTTTGTTCCTTTTTTATCAGCATCATCCCAAGCTTTACCGGCCAATTTAGCTAGTGATTCTCCAGATACAGAATTGATAGCTATTTGATCTTTTTTAGATAATTTGTCCCATTTTTTTTTATTAATAACTAAAAACATACTTGTGTTATATAATCCTCCTTCAAAAAAGAATCCTTGTTTTATTAATCTGTCTAATTTAAAAAATGAAATACTTTCTGCGGGTAATTGCATTCCATCTGCTACACCACCAGATAATAACTCGTAGGCTTTTGTTACAGGAGCTTGTAAAGGAACTAGGCCTAAGGCCTTAGCAGAACTTTGAGCAATACCTCCTCCAATTCTAATTTTTAAGCCTTGAATACTTTCAAGAGTAGTATATTTTTTATTTAACCAGAGCTGTCCTGGACCATGAGTATAAACTCCTAATAAATGTGTGCCTTTATGTTCTTCTAAACTTAATAATTCTCTTTGATAAATTCTTTGCCAAGCAACTGATAGTATTTCTGAGCTCTTACTAAGAAAGGGTAGCTCAGTAATCTGTGTACTTGTAAAGCGTCCTGCTGTATAATTATGAACCCCATATGTAATATCAGCAATACCTTTTACAGCAAAATTAAAGTGAGCTGGTGGAGGTCCAATTGGAGCTTCTAATAATACAATTTTAACTCTTCCTTCTGAAGCTTCATAAACATTTTTAATCCATGGAATCATAATATCCAACACCCAAGGATGAGTAGGGGGTAACCAATTTGCCATTCGTAAAGTTGTTTCAGCATAACTTTTGAGAGGTAGTAAAAATATTATACAGAATATAAATAATCTAATCATCATTATTATTTTCTTTCATTTTGTCTTCTGGCTTTAAGTTTTGATAGTACTCTTTAAGTATTTTATAATCAATTTTTCCTAAAGCATTTTTGGGGATTTGATCTATGAAAAAAAAACTTTTAGGTATTTTATAGTCAGCTAATTTTATTTTTAAATTTTTAATACATTTTGAAATATTAAAGGAAGACTTATTTTGTACAGTTATAAAAGCTATAGGTATTTCCTGCCATTTAATATCTGCAACACCTAAGATTGCTGCTTCTAAAATATTATTTTCTTTATTAAGACTTTGTTCTATTTCAGCAGGATAAATATTTTCTCCTCCTGATATTATTATATTTTCTTTTCTACCTAAAACATAAAACTGATTATTATTATCTTTTTTTCCATAGTCCCCTGTCATAAACCAACCATTGATAAATGCTTTCCTAGTTTTATCTTTATCTTCCCAATAATAAGAAAATAAATTTTTTCCTTTAATACCTATTTCTCCAATTATATTATTTTTGCTCTCTTTATGCTTTTCATCAAAAATTTTTGCCTTATTATTTTGAGCTACTTTGCCTATATTACCAAAAGGAGTTCTTTTTTCAGTTATTTTTTGACAAATAGCTATGGGAGCCGTTTCTGTTGAACCATAAACTTGTATAATTGGAATTTTATTGTTTTCATATTTTTTTATTAAATCAGTGGAAACAATAGTAGATCCTGTCGTAATAGCTTTTAGAGATGCGAAAAGATTTGGATTCCAATTTTTATCCTTGAATAGTGTTTCTAAAATAGTGGGAACAAAAATAGTAAATGTATATATTTGTTTTTCTAAGGCAGAAAATATTTTTTTTGCTTCAAATTTTTTATGTAGTGTTACTTTTGCACCCATATGCAGCGCTGGAATAGTTTGAATATTTAATCCTCCAACGTGAAATAATGGAATAACAGTTAGAATATGGTCTAATTTAGTAAAATTATGCATATTAATGCTGTTTAATATATTGTAATAAATAGCTTTCTGACTAAGTGTAGCACCTTTAGGTTTCCCTGTGGTGCCAGATGTATAAACAATTAACATTGGATAATCAAAATCTGAATTACATTTAGTAATAGTTGTTTGGGAAATGGATTTTTTTAAATATTTTAAAGTCTTTTTTGAAGAAGGAATAAAATCTATACCAATTATTATTAAATTTATAATTTTATTAATTAATTTCTTTGAAACTTTGCTAAAATCTGATTCAATAAATAAATATTTTGCTCCAACATTTTTTATAATATGAATTATTTCTACACTAGTTAATCTCCAATTAATTGGTACTAAAATAGTACCTAATTTTGCAGAGGCGTAAAAAAGAGTGATAAATTCTATTCTATTATAAGAAAGTATTGCTATTCTATCTCCTTTTTTAGCTTTTAAATTTTTTAAAATATATTCTGAAATGTTATTTATATTATTTAATAATTCAATATAACTCAATTTTTGTTTATCAAAAATTATTGCAATATCATTCGGGTTTTTTTCTGCATGGGATAATATATATTTATATAAATTTTTTTTCATAAGAGGTTTTGCTAATCTTTCTCTCCAGGGTTATAAAGAGAACTTTTTCCTATCCTGTCTAAGCAAATTTCAGCAGTCCAAGGCAGCATTAAAGAGCCACAGCGTGAATCTCTAAAAATTCTTTCTAAAGATAGAGATTTTAGCATAGCTTGACCCCCACAAGTACGAATTGCTAATTGAGCAATTTTGTGTGCACCTTCCATTACAGTAAATTGAGTAGCATAAGCTCTTTTTATTTGTTGCGGACTAGGGTTAACGCATGCCTCAGATATACTCTGAAACCAAATTGTTTTTATATTCTCTAATTGTATTTCCATTTCTGCAACCGTTATTTGCTTGGTTGCAAACATTCTTCTTTTTACAGGAGGAGTATTTGGTAATTCGCCTCTCAAATACTTTATTGTAAAATCAACAGCTGCTTGAGCTAAACCCACATAAGTAGGAGATAAAGTTAAAAACATATGCGGCCATCTTTTTGCAGCATCATAATATTTACCTTTAGGCATTAAAGCATCTTCTTTAGGTATAAAAACATCTTTAAAAATCAATGTTCTTGATACTGTGCCACGCATTCCTAGTGGATTCCAATCTCCTATAACACTTACCCCCTCTGCATCAGAAGGAATAGCTAAATATAATGTGTCTTTTTGACTTGACTGTTCACCTGGTTTTTTTTCTGTACATAGAATACCATAGTAAGAAGCATGGCCAGATAAAGAAGCAAATATTTTTTTTCCATTAATTATCCACCCATTTTTTGTAGGAGTCGCTATTGTTAGAAATGGAGTGGCACCTGCAGCTGCACTTCCTCCTTCAGAAAATGGCTGAGAATAAATGGCTCCATTTTTTATTATTCGTTTATAATGAACTGCTCTTTTTTTGTTATGCTCTTTATTTATTCTGGCAGACATGTTTAGATCATCTGCAAGAATTCCAGTCCATAACGTTGAACATACATGCATATTCCATGTAAGAGCAGTGGCACCACAGTACCTCCCAATTTCGGCTGCAGTTAACATATAACATCTAAAATTTGCTCCTAATCCACCATTTTTTTTAGGTATGCATATTCCCAGTAAACCTTCCCTATATAAATCTTGATAGTTTTCAGAAGGAAATACGGCTTCATCATCATATTTATAGGCTCTGCCAGCAAACTTCTTAATACCTAGATTTCTTGCTTTCTTGCATAGACTTTCCTCTTGTTTAGAAAGTTTAAAAGCTTTAGTTTCAAACATAGGTTCGTCAGTAATATTTTTCATGTATTTTCCTTTTTTAACCTATAAATTAAGTATAAATTTTTTAATGGTATTGTTAAATATTTCAGCTTTTTCTATATGTATCAAGTGCCCACATTCTTTAAATTGGACATACTTACTTTTCTTAATTTTTTTCGACATGCTTAGCATTGTTTTTGCTGGAGCTTGTTCATCATATTGTCCTGAAATTAATAAAGTTGGAATCTTTATTAATGATAGTTGATCTCTTAAATCAAATCCAATTAAAGAGTGTATAGCTTCTCTATAGGCTTCTTCAGATATAGAAGACATAATTTTTTTTGCAAACTGAACAACATGTTTATTTTTATTTGGCCCAATAATATTATTAATAGCCATATAAGCTATATCCTTCATTTTTTTTCCATTATTTAAAGGCTCAAGACGTGAGTTAATAAAGTTATTTTGCCAAGATATAGCTGAGCTACCAAATTTTGAGGAAGTAGCTATAAGTATTGCTGCTTCTGCATAGTTTCTATGCTGTGTAATAATTTTTTGCACTATCATTCCTCCTAATGAATGCCCAATAAGTATAGGTTTGTATATATTTTGAGAAATTAAGAAATTATAAATTTTTTTAGCGTAATTAGAAATACTTGTTTTTTTTAGTTTTTCTGATTTTCCAAAACCTGGTAAATCAAGAGATAAAACATAATAGTCTTTCCCAAATATTTTTACTTGTTTTATAAAAATTTCAGATGTGCTAGCAATGCCATGGATAAAAACTAGTGGTTTTTTATTTTTATTGGGACTGGAAATAAAATGAATCATAATAATTTTCACATAATAATTTAAAATAAATATAGATATTTCTAATTTAATAAAACTTGTTTATACAAAATCTTTAATTTAAACTTATAGATAATAATTATAATTATAAGGCTGTTATGAAAAAACAATCAAAAGAAATATTATCTAAGAAAACTGCAACAGCATTAAAAGCAGAATTATCTAAATATTCTGATATTTTTAATGTTAAAGAAACACAAGAATTAGTTCAAGAAGTGGTTTCATCTGTAACTGATAAAGCTCTTACAGATTGGATTAATACTAATATGGATAGTGTCGTTAAAAAATCTGTTCAAGAAGAATTAGCTAAAATTGCAAAAAATAAAACTTCAGCTAAAAAATAATTATTTAACTTCTTTTTTTCTATAAGCTAGCATGCAATGATCTAAACAATAGGGTTTGCCAATTTCTTGCGTTTCTCCACAGAAGTGAAATTCATCTGTTCCTGGATCACCAAATGGCCATCGACAACCTTTTATTTTTAAATGAAACATTTTGTCGCTGTTATCATTTGCTACTTCATTTTTGATTTGTGGTTTTAGATCTTTGTTAAGTCCTAAGCGATTAGCTTTACCTATTACAGCATTTCTAGTTATGCCTTCTCCTAATTTTTCTGCAATATCTCTAGCAGGAATATTTTTCCCCCATAGTTTTGCTAACTTTTTTACTTTCGCTTCCGTCCAGTTTATAGCCATAATTTTAATCCTGTCATATATTTAGTTATCAATAATTTTTGATGAATTATCAGCTAATTCAATAATGCTATGCAATAATACTTGAGCCCCTTTTGTTACATCTTCTTTATGCACATTTTCTACTTCATTATGGCTGATGCCATCTATACATGGTATAAAAATCATTGCAGTTGGAGCAATTGCATTAATATTAACTGCATCATGTCCTGCTCCTGAAACTATTTCTTTTGCCGAATAGTTAAGTTTATTTGAAACTTCCTTAATAATATTTTTAACTGATTTATTAAACAAATTTGATTTTAATTCAAGTATCTGTTTAATTTTAATTTCTACTTTATGTTTTTTTTCTATATTTTTTATATTATTCCTTAAGTTTTCATCCATTTCCTTTAAAGTTTTATCATCTGGATGTCTAAAGTCTATTGTTAAAAAACACTTTCCAGGTATTACATTTCTTGATGGAGAGCCTATTTCTAACACTCCACAAGTAGCACAAGCACCAGGCTGGAAATTATTACCTATAGAATTTACGAATAGAACAATTTCAGAAGCAGCCACTAATGCGTCTTTTCTACTAGACATTGGAGTAGGGCCTGCATGTGCTTCCATTCCTATAATATTTATTTCATACCATTTTTGAGCTTGAGCACCAGTTACTATTCCAATACTTTTATTCTCTTTTTCCAATATAGGGCCCTGCTCTATATGCGTTTCTATAAAAGCTCCTATAGGCCTTGGCATACAAGGCGATGCACCATCATATTTAATTCTTTTTAGTTCGTTTCCTAACTCTAATCCTTGTGGATCCTTAATAGATAGAGCTTCTTTTAAATCATATTGTCCAGAAAATACTGCTGAGCCTGTCATAGAAGGAGGAAACCTGCATCCTTCTTCATTAGTCCACATTGCTATTTCTATAGGTGCTTCTGTTATATAATTATTTTCATTTAAAGTTCTAATAACTTCGAGTGCCGATAAAACTCCTAGCGCTCCATCGTATCTGCCACCAGTCGGTTGAGTATCTAGATGACTACCACTCATTATAGGAGGAAGATTATTATTTTTTCCTTCTCTTCGTGCAAATATATTTCCTATTTGATCTATTGTGACAAATAAATTTTCTTCCTTACACCATTTAATAAATAAATCTCTAGATTCTTTATCTAAATCCGTTAAGGTTTGTCTGTTTACTCCACCTTTCTGTGTGGCTCCTATTAATGCCATTTCATTAAGACTGTCCCATAACCTATTTTCACTTATTTGAATATTAGATGACATTTTTACCTCAAACTATTTTATAGATATAATATATTATTATGCACTATAGCATGATTTATTAAATTATCTTATTTTTCCCATGTAAAAATTTCTGCTATGCATTTATAAGTAATGTATTATAATTTTAAAAAAGAGAGGAATTATAAATATGTCTGTAAGTTATATATTTGAACCAAACCCGATAACTTCATGTAAAATAATAGATAGCATAGAGCACTTTCCGGTGAGAAGAATATTGTGTGTAGGTGCTAATTATGTTGCACATGCGCTAGAAATGGGCAGAGATCCTTCTAGGGAGCCTCCATTTTTCTTTGCTAAACCTACTGATGCAATAATAAATGCTGATAGGGGACTAAATACTATTATACCTTATCCTCCTGAAACTAATAATTTTCATTATGAAATGGAAATGGTTGTTACTATTGGTAAAAGAGCAGAAAACATAGAGCCAAATGAAACTGTTGATGTGATATGGGGTTATGGTGCAGGAATTGATCTTACTAGAAGAGATTTGCAAAAAGCAGCTAAAGATAAAGGTAGGCCATGGGAATTAGGTAAAGGTTTTGATAAATCTGCAATAATTAGTTCTTTATCTCCCGTTACTAAAATAGGTCACCCCCAAGATGCTAGAATTTGGCTAGCTGTTAATGATGTAATTAAACAGGATTCTAATATTGATAAATTAATATGGTCAGTTCCAGAAATGATATCCATTTTATCCAAAACTATGACTCTACTTCCAGGTGATATTATTTATACAGGAACTCCCGAAGGTGTAGGACCAATTAGCAAGGGTGATAAAGTCACTGGAGGAGTTGAAGGTGTTGGAGAAGTTAGTATAACTATTTCATAAATGGAGAAAAAATTGCTAAATCAACCAGTTCTTTACAATTATTTTAGAAGCTCTACTTCTGCTAGGGTTCGCATAGCTTTGAATTTAAAAGGGATAGATTACAAGTATGTTTCTCTTCATTTAAGAAAAAAAGAGCATCAAACAGAGGAATACTTAAAAATAAATCCTTATGGATTATTGCCTGCTATAGAGTTTCCTTCAGGTATGAAATTGAACCAATCCTTAGCAATTTTAGAATATTTAGATGAAATATATCCTACGCCAGCTATTATTCCAGTGAACTCTTTAGAAAGAGCTAAAGTACGCTCTATGGCTTATGCTATAGCTTTAGAAATTCATCCATTAAATAATCTTCACGTACTTAATTATTTGAAAGAAGACCTTAATTTAGATGACGTAGGTGTTAAAAATTGGTTTTCAAAGTGGGTTCATAAAGCTTTTACTCCATTTGAAAGTATATTACAAAATGATACAGATACAGGAATATATTGTTTTGGAGATACACCTACTATTATAGATATATGTCTCTTTGCACAAGTTGTAAATAACGCACGATTTGATGTGGATATAACAAAATATCCGAAGATAAATAAAATTTATGAAGCTTGTTTAAATAATAAGGCTTTTTACGATGCTCTTCCAAAAAACCAGCCAGATGCAGAGTAATATATAGACTTATTTATTTTTTAAAGACTTTTCAAATAAATTATTTATTCTGGACCAATGTTTTTCAGCAGCATTTTTATTATAAGTGTGTCTATCAGGAAAAGCAAAACCATGCTCTGTTCCCTCGTAAACTTCCATTCTAAAACGAGGTGTATTGTTGTTAAAGTGTTCTTTAATATTTTTTAATGCATCTTCATCAACCCATGTATCTTTTTCTGCAAAAGCTAAATATAAGTCAGCTTCAATTTTATTAGCACGTAAGTGAGGAGAATTTTCTTTATCAGTTAGTATTTTTACACCGTAGAATGATGCTGCTGCTACAAATTTGTTAGAATACGTTGAGCTTACACTAACTATATATTGTCCGCTCATGCAATATCCTATAGCTCCATAACCATCATGATTTAATTCTTCATTATTATCTAGGTAATCTAGAATATATTTTGTATCTGATACTACTAATTCATTAGTTGTATCGTCCATAGTTTTAATCATAGCTGAAAAATGACTTTTATCTTCTCTAATTTTTGCAAAAGTAAATGGATAAGATCCTTCTTTTCCTACGCGATAAAATAAGTTTGGTAACAATACATAATAACCCATACTAGCTAGTCTTCTAGCCATATCTCTTAGCTCTTCTCTGATTGCTGGTGCATCCATATAAATTATTATTGCTGGAAATGGTCCTCCTTCATCAGGCTTCACTTCAAATGTATCTATTAAACCATCTTTTGTTTCTATGTTAATAAAGTTTTCAATCATGATTTTCTTTCTGTTAAATTAATATTTATCTAGATATGACCTGAAATATTTTTAGGTTTATAAGGTTTTTCTAATAAATTAATCTGTTTATCAGATAATTTTAAGGATAAGGAATTTATGAGTGTTTTTAACTGTGTTAATTTCCCTGGGCCAATTATAGGACATGTGATTCCCGGTTTTTGTGATAACCAAGCTAACGCTACCTCAACAGGCTCACGGTTTTCTTCTTGAGCAATATTTTTTAATGTTTCTAGTATTTCGAAGTCACTATTATTATAGTAGTAATCATCTGCAAGAACATCATTTTTCGACCTATCTGTTTCTCCGCCTCCTGTTTTATGCCTGTTTCCTGCTAAAAACCCCCTTGCAAGTGGGCTCCATGGAGTAATTGCTAAGTTATCATTTATACATAATGGAATCATTTCCCTTTCTTCTTCTCTATAAATTAAATTCACATGATTTTGCATGGAAACAAATTGTGTCCACCCATTTCTTTTTGCAGTTTCTTGAGCTTTAACAAGCTGCCATGCAAACATACTTGAGGCTCCTATATATCTAGCTTTTCCGGATTTCACTATATCATGTAAAGTCTCCATAGTTTCTTCTATTGGAGTATCGTAATCCCAACGGTGTATTATATAGAGGTCAATATAATCCATTTTAAGTCTTGATAACGAAGCATCTATAGCATTAAAAATATATTTTCTAGATAACCCTTTTTGGTTTGGCCCTTCGCCCATAGGATTATAAACTTTAGTGGCAACAACAATTTCATCCCTATTTGCCATTTCGTTTAATAGTTCGCCAGTAACTTCTTCACATGAACCATTAGAGTATACATCTGCTGTATCAAAGAAATTTATTCCAGCATCTAAAGCTTCTTTAAAAACAGGTTTTGCATCTTTTTTCCCTAATGCATAATTTCTCCAACCTTCTGTCATTGCAAACATCATAGTTCCAAAGCAAAGTTTAGAAACTTTCATTCCTGTTGATCCAAAGCGAACATATTCCATATTGTGACCCCTCTAAATTTTTTGCTTAGTTATTCAGTTTACTTTTTTTATTTGTTGCGTCAATCAGATATAGGCTAACAATTTAATTTAAAAAAATATAAAAAGGTGCATTTATTTTTCAATGAAGATATTCTTTGTTCATATTATAAATTTATAAGGTTTAATAATGCTTATATTAAGAATAATAATTGCTCTTTTTATTTTTTCTAACCTTTCATATGCTGATGATGCATTAGTTAATGAAAAAATAGCTAAAGCTGCTATTAAAGAGTTAGCTATTAGTTTAAAAAAATCATTGAAAGCGGTTTTGCAAGAATCAGGCCCAATTGCAGCAGTAGAATATTGCAATATTGCAGCTTTAGATATTACAGATGGCATATCTTTAAGTAAAGGTGTCATTTTAAAACGTACTAGTTTAAAGGTAAGAAATAATATTAATATAGCTTCTTCTTGGGAAATAAATATTTTAAATCAATTTGAGAAAAGAAAGGTGCTAGGAGAATCTATAGGTTCTATAGATTATCAGGAAGTATATTTTGACAGCAATAATAAACCATTTTTCAGATATATGAAGGCAATACCTACAGGAGAAGTTTGTTTGACTTGTCATGGTTCTAACATAAAGGCCTCTTTGCAAACAAGAATAAATGAATTATACCCAGAAGATAAAGCCTATGGTTTTAAAATAGGTGATATCAGGGGCGCTTTCTCTGTTCAAATCCCATTATCTAATTGAGATATAACTTTTTATGATTCCAATTTACGATGACAATCCTGCATTAGGAAAACCATTATTAGTAATAGCTATAATTGCTACATGTATTATTATTTTTTTCTGGCAGTCAGGTTTAGGCTACCAGGACAATAATACAATAATTATGGATTTTGGATTAACTCCTGCAGCGTTTCTTGGAAAGATAGAGCAGACTGGACCATTACTTTCAATTTTCACTTTATTTACTTCCATGTTTATGCACGGTGGATTTATGCATTTAGCTGGTAACATGCTTTATTTATGGATATTTGGGGATAATATAGAGGGTGCGCTAGGACATTTTCGTTTTATCCTATTTTATTTTTTATGTGGGATAGTTGCAGCTTTTGCACAAATATTATCAGCGCCGGATAGTACTATTCCTATGATAGGAGCTAGTGGCGCTGTATCAGGTGTTTTAGGAGCTTATTTAATTTTTTATCCACGAGCGCGTATAAGAACTTTTGTTTTTTTAGGAATATTTATAACCTTTTTAAGGCTTCCTGCTGTATTATTATTGGGGGTATGGATTTTAGGGCAGATTATTAGTGCTGCTATTTCTAACCCTGGTTCTCCTGGAGTAGCCTGGTTTGCTCATTTAGGAGGTTTTTTTGCAGGGATATTATTGTCTCCTTTACTAAAGAAGCCAAACATTAATATTTTTCAAAAATCCAGAATTAAAGTTAAAGAAAAACCTATTAAAATTCGTTTTCGAAAATAATATTTTTATTCATTAAATTCTTGCTTATCAGGAATTCTAGTAAAGGCTATCCTTGTTCCTGAAAAAGATTTTATTTTTTTAGGTAGCTGCCCTAAAATAACACTGTCTCTACCAAAACGACTATTAATATTATCCATGGTTTGAGATATTTTTTCAAAGCGATTTGTATTTAAAATTACTTTTCTATCTAATCTTTCAAATAAATTAGGCTGTAATTCATTACTTTTTTCTAGTTTATAAAGTGTTATACTAATTTTTTTAACTCTTATTATTTTTTTATTTTTAATTAGATTGTTCCATACTATTTTTGATTCTTCTAATAATTTTTTATTATCACATGCCCTATAAAATATGCTTTTACCTTCTAACCTTATCCCTTTCTCTGTCCTTATGCTTAGAGATAATCTGCTACTATAGTAATCCATTCTTCTTAGTCTGCTGGCTGCTTTAAGTAGTAAGCGAAACATAACTTTTTCTGCTAGTTCTATAGCTCTCCATTTGGGTTCTAATACATGGCTGTGCCCTATAGTCTTTCTTTCTGTTTTAATATCAGTAATTTCTTGTCCTCTTAACATATACCAAAATTTTTCTCCTTGAACATTTCCCCAAAGTTTTCGCATATGCTTTGGAGATATATTATAAAGCTCTGAAATTGATAGAATGCCACATTTATTTAATCTATATTCCATGGCTTTTCCTATTCCTGTAAGGTCAGAAAGTTTAAAGTGTTTAATGCGCTCAGGGATATCTTTGCTATAAATAATTTGTAACCCATCTGGTTTTTCTAAATTACTTGCAGTTTTAGCAAGGAATCTGTTAGGTGCAATTCCTATAGAGCAACGTATATAATTGCCCACATTTTTTTGGAGGCCTTTTTTAATATTTTTAGCTATTTGAATTGCTTGTTTTTCTTGTTTTTGATTCCCTGTTAGTTTGCAGGCAACTTCATCTATAGAGGCAATAATTTCTATAGGTATATATTTGTTTATTTCAGCTAATATTTTATGGTGGTATATAACATAGTTTTCATGTTTTGCTTCTACACATATTAATTCTGGACATAGTTTTTTTGCTTCATAAATCATTGTCCCTGTTTTAACGCCATAAGCTTTTGCTTCATAGCTTGCAGCTATTGCGCACGTGGCATCTGTCATTATCGGAACAATTGCAATTGGTTTATTTCGCAAATGTTTTTGCAGTTGTTGTTCAACACTAGCAAAATAACTGTTTAGGTCTAAGTAAAGCCAGTTTAATATCATTTTTTACTCAAATACATGATGTTGGTTGAATTAATTTGTTCATGTTTTGTTCTAATTAATTATCTATGTTAAGTCAATAGTATTTAAAAAACTAAGGAGATATTTTAAAAATATTTACTGCAGATGTAGGAAAATTACCAGAAGCAGAAATAGCTTTATTTAATTTTTTAAGATTTGGCCTTTGACCATATTGAGTATTGAGTGTATGAGATAAAATCCCACTTGTTATTAATATGGTATTAATTTGTACAGTATTTCCTCCCAAAATATCTGTTTCTAAACCGTCACCAATAATTGAGATATTACTTAAATTTATTTTAGGAGATATTTTTTTTAAATGTTTTAACGCTTCTAAAAAAACGTTTTTATAGGGTTTTCCAAATTGTTTAACAATACCTCCCAATTTTTCATAGTCTTCTGCAATGGCTCCAGCACAAAATATTTTTTTACCATTTTGTCTTACAACTATTTTATCTGGGTTAGCACAAATCATAGGTAACTTATATTTTAAACATTCCTTTAACTCATTTGTGTAATCTTTTAATATATGGTCAAAATCACGTGGACCAGTAATTAGTACAAAGTCTGACCCTTCAGGATTTTTAGATTCTTGAAATTTAGTATTATCCAATAAATCATTATCTTCCTTTAGTCCTATAAAATAATATTTTACTCCTGAAACTATATTAGTATTGTTAATTAGTTCATTTCTACATACATCACCAGAAGATATAATTTTATTGTATAAGTTTTTTCCTATACCAATTTTTGATAACTTCTCACTTACTATATCAGATTTTCTAGGGGCGTTAGATAAAAGAACTATTGGAATATTACGTTCATTAAGTTTTTTTAATGTGTTTAGTGCTTCTGGATAGACTTTAATACCATCCCATAATACACCCCATATATCTAAAATAAGTCCTTCTGAATTATTGATCATAAAATTTAAATCATCATAGAAGGGCACATTATTATTACTTGTTTTAATCATCTAGGTAATTACCGTTTACTATTTCGTAGGATTTACTTCCTATTAGAGTCGAAAGTGATTCATCACCAATTTTTTTTGAAAGTTCATTATTAATTTTATTTAGTAACTCAGACCCATTATATACTAGACCTGTATACATTTGTATAATAGTAGCACCAGCAAGAATTTTCAAATAAGCTGTCTCTCCACTATCTATTCCTCCAATACCAATAAATTTTATCTTATTCTGAGCATATAAATAAGCTTTTGCTAACATTAATGTGGATTGATAAAAAAGAGGTTTTCCAGATAACCCTCCAGTTTCTATTTTTTTATTAGATATTAAATTATTAGGTCGTTTAATTGTTGTATTAGAAATACATAAAGCATCTATATTATTATCTATTGCTGTATCAATAAGCTTTTTTAATTCTATATCTTCTAAGTCAGGTGCAATTTTTAACCATAATTGTAATGATGATCCTCTCTTGTCTTCTATTACTTTTCTTTCATTATCTATAGTTTTTAATAGTTTTGAGAGTATATCACTTGTTTGTATGTTTCTAAGTCCTGGAGTATTAGGTGAGGATATATTAATGGTTAACCAATTGGCATAATGACCTAAATTTTTTGCAATCTCCAAATAATCACTAATAAAGTCAGTTGTTTCTTTATTACATCCTATATTTATTCCAAGAGGAATATTTGACTTATATTGTTCTAAGCGTTTACTAATATAAGGTAAACCTTTGCTTGGAAAACCCAACCTATTAATAATAGCTTTATCTTGAGGAAGCCTAAAAACGCGAGGTTTGCGGTTTCCTGCTTGATATTTAGGTGTAATCGTCCCTATTTCCACATGCGCTAAACCTAATTTATCTATTTGATGAAAGACTTCAGCGTTTTTATCAAACCCAGCAGCAAGCCCTATAGGATGTTTAAAACTTATGTTACCTAAAGAAACATTTAAATTTTTATAATTGTTTATAAAGTTTTGAGGATTTAAACCATTTTTTAATAGTTTTATAGTAATAAGGTGAGACAATTCCGGAGGAATTTTATGTAAAAAATTTAATAAAATATTATTTATATGTTTCATTTTTACTTTCTATTAATTGAATAAATAAATCATATAATTTTTTAGTTTATATCTCTATAAAAATATTTTTATAATTACTATTATACTTGCAAAAACATTATAAAATGCATATACTTTCTCGCTTTCCTTATAGACAAAGGTAATTATAGATTGCAGGGATAGTAAATGTTAAAACAAAAAAATAATTCTGAAAAAGTGGGCGTTATAATGGGTAGTCAATCTGACTGGGAGACCATGAAAAATGCCGTTAAAATATTAGAACAGTTTTCTATTCCTTATGAGCTTAATATAGTATCTGCACATAGAACTCCAGATAGATTATATGCTTATGCAAAAGCAGCTAAAAATAAAGGTATTAAGGTTATTATAGCAGGGGCAGGAGGAGCCGCTCATTTACCTGGAATGATTGCTTCTTTAACAAGTATTCCAGTTCTTGGAGTTCCGATCTTGAGTAAAGCACTAAGTGGTATGGATAGTTTATTATCTATAGTTCAAATGCCAGCTGGAGTTCCTGTTGCTACTTTAGCTATAGGTGATCCAGGAGCATCTAATGCAGCTTTAATGGCAGCACAGATCTTAAGCCTTAATGATAAACCTTTAGATAGAAAAGTAAAAAATTACAAAACTAAGCAAACAAATTCAGTTTTAGATAAACCGGTAATACCAGTTGAAAGATAAAGTTTTAGGTATTGTTGGAGGTGGTCAATTAGGCAGGATGATTGCTCTTGCAGCAGCTAAACTTGGAATAGAATGTCATGTTTATGACCCTGATTCTAATGCGCCAGCATTTCAAGTATGTTCCAAATCATATATTAATGATTATGAAGATTTAAATGCTATAAAACAGTTCGCTAAAAAAATAGATGTAGCTTTATATGAGTTTGAAAACATACCTCTTAAATCAGCTCAAATAATTGAGGAATTATGTATATTAAGGCCTTCTTCTTTTGTTCTATCTATATCACAAGATAGGTTAGTAGAAAAAAATTTTTTAGCAGATAAAGCTAAAGTTCAGACAGCTAAGTTTTATGAATGTAATAGTTATGAAGATTTAGTTAATGCAAAAGAACTTATAAAAGGTGAAGCAGTTTTAAAAACTAGAAGGTTTGGTTATGACGGTAAGGGACAGATTAAGATAGATTCTAATACAAATTTATTAGAGGCTTGGAAAAGTATAGTCAGTGATGAATTAATATTAGAAGAGTTTATTTTTTTTAAAAGAGAGTTAAGTATTATTATTGCGAGAGATCAAAGTAATAAAACTAAGTTATATGATACAGTAGAAAATAAGCATAAAAATCATATTCTAGATCAAACAATTGCACCAGCGCCTGGAATATCAGATAAAGTTTCCAAATTATCTAAAAATATAGCTCTTCGTATAGCTAATGAGATTGATCTTATAGGAATACTAGCAATTGAATTATTTGAACTTAATAATGGAGATTTAGTGGTTAATGAAATTGCACCCAGACCACATAACTCTGGCCATTGGACTATGGATGGGTGTGTTACAGACCAGTTTGAGCAGGCAGTAAGAGCTGCAGTTGGAATTGATTTAGGTAGCACTGAAAGGTTATTTGATATTGTTATGCAAAATTTAATAGGAACAGATATACATTTAGCGAATAATTTAATAAATGATCCAAATTGTAGAGTGCATAAATATGGAAAAAAAGAAATTAGGCCTGGCAGGAAAATGGGGCATGTTAACTATTTAATAAAATAAAGTTATGTCTTAATCGATTTTAAACTTTTTATAAGGTTTATTAATTTATTAGAAATATTTAATTTTGATATTTTAGATTTTACTTTTCCTGATTGTTTTCCAAATTCTAAAACTTCATCAATCCTTCTATTAAGAAACAATTTTGTATCATTAATATTCTTACTTTTATCACTAAACCAACATATGAGAGTAGTTATATAAACCCAAGAAAGAAGAATTCTTTTAGTATAATGGTTGTAGTCTGTAGAAGTGTCCCCAGCAGACTTCCAAATTAGATCAGAAGTATTCCACAGGTGTTTTAAAGATTTAAATGGATTAGAGGCTTCACTAATAAATATATGTTTGATAGACTTCTTATTTTTTTTAAATAAGTCTAATCGGATTATTACTCCATTATAGATCTTATCTCTGATTCTTATATTGCTATAATCAAGTGTATTTATTTTTTTTAACATTTTTATGTCTATTTCATTAAGAAAATATTGCTTTAATTCAAATATGCCTTCAGGAAAAAGCCTTCCTAATTCTCCTTCAGAGACATTGCAGTTTTTAGCTACTATATGAAGCATTTTTTTATTAAAGCCATGATTAGCAATATCAATAAGTGCCCTATTAAGTATTTTTTCTCTTTTCTTATTATATTTCAATGATTCATTATTCATTATTCTTTCCAATGTCTTGCTTCACTTACAAACTGTAAAGAGGATAAATCATTCATACGTTGAGGATATAAAATACCAAATAAATGATCGCATTCATGCTGAACAACTCTTGCATCAAAGCCTTCAGCTATAGTTTCTATTTTATTTCCTTCTATGTCTAATCCAGTGTATTTAATTTTATTAGGCCTAGAAACTTTTCCCCTTAAACCTGGCACAGATAGGCACCCTTCCCAGTCTATGTTAGTTTCCTTTGTTAAGAATTCTATCTTTGGATTTATTAGTGTAATCAATGATGTTTTGTTGTCATGAGTTGCTTCAAATAGAACTACTTGCAGAGATACATGTACTTGAGGCGCAGCTAAACCAACACCTGAACCTCCTAAGTCACTTAGTGTGTCAAGCATATCATTAACTAGTTTTTTAATTTCAGGACTAGTAGGGTCGTTTACTTCCTTTGCTTTTTCTAAAAGTAATGGATGCCCCATTTTAGCAATTTTTAATATAGCCATATTTATTTTTCCAAGTTTAATATATAATATTACTAATATTCTTCATAATGCTTCACATACTTTAAAAGTTATGTTATTACCACATTTTATATGGTTAATAATATATATTATTATTAAATTTAATGTAAGGCGAGGAGATAGAAGTGCAAGTAATTGTTAGAGATAATAACGTAGATCAGGCTTTAAAAGTACTAAAGAAAAAAATGCAAAGAGAAGGCATGTATCGCGAAATGAAAAAAGGTAGAGCTTTTGAAAAACCTTCTGAAAAAAAAGCAAGAGAAAAAGCTGAAGCAGTAAGGCGCTGGAGAAAATTACAAAGAAAGAAAGAAATGACGGAAGAATAGATTATATTCTATTACTCATTTACTATATTTTTTAATTTTTTGTTATTATATAACTTTTCTAAATTTTCACAAATAAACTTGAATCTTCTATCCCATAATTGATGGCTCCATGCCGATGCATGAGGGCTAAATATTACATTTTTTAATTTATGCAATGGGTTTTTTGAAGGATAGAGCTTCTTCCTAGAATTATTTTGAGGATAATTATACCATACATCAATAACAGCACCTCGAATTAATTTATGCTTTAATGCTACATATAAATCATCTTCATTAACAATGGGCCCTCTAGCTATATTAATAATGACAGCTCTTTTATTCATTTTCTTAATCAACTTTAGATCAACCATATCTTTAGTGTTTTCATTAAGAGGACAAGCAACTATAAGATAATCAATTTTATTAATTATTGTTTTTATGTTTTTGGAAGATATAAAATTTATTTTATTATTATTTTTATATTTTTTTATATCACGAACTATTGCTGTTATATTCATACCAAAAGCATTAGCTCTTTTACTTATTTCTTTTCCAATATGTCCAAAACCAATAATTCCTATATTTTGGTTATATAATTCACCATGAAAAGAAGTCCTTGAAAAATATCCTGTCCAATCACCTTTTTTAAGTTGAATATCCATTTTATTCAAATGTATTTCAGATTCTAGCATGGCCAATAAACAATATTCAGCCATAGGGATTTCATGTTCGAAAGTATTGCTAACTATGCAACCCTTGGGTACAGATTCAAAATGAATATTATCATAACCTGCGGCAGGAATTTGAATGAGCTTTAATTTAGGAGCAATTATTTTTTTATTTGGCCACCGAGTTGTAATAAAAACGTCAGCATCCGATAGTTCTTTTGTAAGTAAGCTAGGTCTTTTTGTTACACTTAATATATTATAGTTAGACAAAGTATTTATTTTTTTAAAATTAGATTTTAAATATTTTTCAAAATCTATGTCAAGTCCGCCTGGAATTACTATTTTAAGTTTTTTTTTAGTCATTTTTTTCAATTATTTATTATATAGTAAATAATATATATAATAAATTTTTATTTTATAAAAGCATTCATAGGAGGTACCAATGCTGGTAGAGCAAATATGGACAGGAAACGCTTATAGAAACTATAATTATTTAATAGCTTGTCCACATACAGGTGAAGCTATAGCTATTGACCCTTTAGAATCTAAGATGTGTTTTGATAAAGCTAAAGAAAATGGTTGGGATATAACTAAAATATTGAATACACATGAGCATGGCGATCACACAGGAGGAAATATTAACCTGTCTAATTTAACTGGCGCTAAAGTAATGGCACATAAAGGAGCAACTGGAAATATCCCAGGAATGTCTGTGTCTTTATCTGAAGGAGATATAATTAAAGTAGGCAAGGAATTAGAATTAGAGGTTTTAGATACACCTGGTCATACTATGACACACATATGCTTACTGTCTAAGACAGATAAACCTGCTTTATTTTCAGGAGATACTCTATTTAATGCTGGAGCTGGAAATTGTCATAATGGAGGACACCCAGAACATTTGTATGAAACATTTTATAATCAATTTAAAAACCTACCAGATACTACTTTAATATATCCTGGACATGATTATTTAGAAAATAATTTAGAATTTACTTTAGATAGAGAACCTAATAATAAATATGCAGAAGAATTACTCAATTCTATAAAGAATAACTCTGAGTCAGGTAATGTAATTACAAATTTAGAAATGGAATATAATATTAATACTTTTTTTAGACTATCAAGTAGCTCTATTATAGAGAGACTAAGAGATAATTTTCCAGAATTACCATCTAGTCCGTCGCAAAAAGAAGTTTTTTTATTATTAAGGCAATTAAGAAATAAATGGTAAAATAATAATTATTTATATGGATAACTGATATGGAAAGATCTTTTAAAAAGGAAATAGAGGCGCTTAAACTTGGAGAAGGAGAAACTTTTCAAGGAGAAGGGATACTTGCTGTTACAAAAGCATTATTGCAGTCAGGAGTATCTTACGTTGGGGGTTATCAAGGATCTCCAGTTTCCAATTTATTAGATGTGATGGTGCAAGCTAAAGATTATATGAAAGAGTTAGGCGTTCATGTAGAAGCATGTGCAAATGAATCTTCTGCAGCGGCAATGCTTGGTGCATCAATAAATTATCCAGTAAGAGGTGCTGTTACTTGGAAGTCTATAGTAGGAAGTAATGTTGCCTCAGATGCATTATCTCATCTATCTTCTGTTGGTGTGTTAGGTGGATCATTAATAATAATTGGTGAAGATTATGGTGAAGGTTCAAGTATCATACAAGAAAGAACACATGGTATCGCTTTAAAATCAACTATATGGCTCATGGACCCTCGACCTAACCTTCAAGTAATAGTGGATACAGTTCAAAAGGCATTTGAGCTTTCTGAATATTCACATACTCCTGTTATGATGCAATTAAGAATTAGAGCGTGTCATTTACAAGGAACATTTATTACAAAAGATAATATCAAGCCAAATATTTCAAGTATTAATAAAATAAAAGAAGTAGCTCCACACAATTATGATTTAATAGCACATCCTCCAAGTACTTACGCACAAGAAAAACTAAAATATGGTCAGAGAGGAGAACTAGCAAAACATTATGTAGCAGATAATTCTCTAAATGAATTTTTCGAAGGAGCAATAAAAGAAGTAGCCTTAATAGTACAGGGTGGACTTTATAATAATTTGATATCTTCTTTGCAGGAAATGGGCCTTGCTGATAGCTTAGGCAATACTCAAATAGCTATTTATGTTTTAAATGTGGTACATCCATTAATTCCAGATGAAATCATTTATCATGCTAAAAAATTTAAAGCATTACTAGTTATTGAAGAAGGGCAGCCTCAGTATATTGAACAGGAATTAGGATTGCTATTACATAAAGAAAAAATTAATGTTGATTTGAAGGGTAAAGATATTCTTCCTA
>NYVM01000006.1 GCA_002684605.1 Candidatus Pelagibacterales bacterium
TAAAATATTATTGGGTTGAGATAATGAACATCAAAGCCTCTTTCATAATTATCGTCACTAGATTGCCATATAATCCCTTCAAACAAACCAAAAGTAAGATTCTTATTAGCCTGAAAATCTAAATAATGAAAAGCACCATGTTTCTTCCGAGAAATATCAGAATTATATATATCAGAAAATGTTGTAAAATGGTTATAGTATTTTACCTTCCAAAATTCTGTTAAAAATGTAAGAAATGGATAGGCCGAATGGTTATTTGATAACAACATAGACCTATATCCATCTCCAAAAAATTGTCTACCCTTTCCGAAATATGTTGAAAAAAATTTATTAATCTTATAATTAGCAGTTAAAGAAAAATAAGTGAGCTCATTATCTATTTGGTTCATTCCAGGAAAAACTCCCAGAGAATCAATATAATTTGATATACTTGAGTTTAAATCATTATTAAGTTTTAAAATTCTAGATGATACTGTAAATTTAGATGAAAAATTGACATACAAGTCACCACCGTAACCAAAAAAAATATTGTTTGTATTTTCATTAGTATTTAAAGCATAGTGAGATGAGAGAAAAGGAACTAAAGTAACTTGCTTTAAAGAGTCATTATTATCATATCCAATTTCAATAACAGGTTGAGAAAACAAAAACACTGGAAATAATATTAGAAGAACAATTTTTTTCATGTTTAAATTATAAATTGCTTGAAAGCAAATACTTTACTAAGCAGTATAACATTAATTCTAATAAGCTTTTTCATCCCCTTTGAAAATATCAAAAATAGTTTTGAAAATTATATTAATATCTAAAAAGAAGGTCCAATTTTCTATATACCAAACATCCCATTTTACCCTACCCTCCATTTCATTTAACTCTTTAGTTTCTCCTCTAAATCCTCTAATCTGTGCGGAACCTGTGATTCCTGGCTTTACTAATTGGCGTACCATATACTTTTTGATAAGTGCTGAGTATTGCTCAGTGTGTTTTACCATATGAGGTCTTGGACCTACTACAGACATGTCTCCTTTAAATACATTAACAAATTGAGGGAATTCATCTAAACTTGTTTGTCTTAAAAATTTACCTATCACAGTTATTCTAGAATCATTTTTAGATGCTTGTTTTAAATCCGCACTAGAATTTTGTCTCATTGATCTAAATTTATAGCACCAAAATTCTTTATTATCTAAACCTGATCTTTTTTGCTTAAATAAGATAGGTCCTGTAGATGAAACTTTTATTAAAAAACCAATTAATGGGTACAACCAAGAAAGAATAAATATAATAACAGAAAAAGAGAAAAAGATATCAAAAAACCTTTTTGAAAGACGACTTAGGTTATCCTTTAACGGTTCCTTACGAAAACTAAGAACAGGAACATTATCAAAGAAATCAATATTTACTCTTCTAAGTGGAAAGCCTCGGAAATCAGGAACTACTTTGAATCTAATTAAATTTTGATCAGCAAAATCTACTAAATCTTGAATTTTATTAGTGTGAGTTAAAGGCATAGTATAATAAATCTCATCAATTTTATGTTCAATAATAAAATCTTTAATCATATTGAGACTTCCACTTTTGACATTACTTTTAAATGTTAATTTATTTTCATAAAATATACCAAGTAGTTTTAGACCTAAAATATCATTGGAAAAAAAATAATCATGTAGACCTCTTGCCACATCACCTCCACCAATAATTACTACTCTGTCATAATTATAACCATATTTTCTGTACAAGAAAATTAGTTTAATTGATAGATATCTCCAAAGAAGAACTAAAACAAAAACACCGAAATAAGTAAAATACAAATGTTCTCTTGAAAAGGGTGAATCATCGTTAAGAGAAAAAAGAATAGCAGCTAAAACAAATCCATTAACTATACCCGCTTTCATAAGATTAAAGAGAATTCTATCAATACGTTTTAATCTTCTAATTGAATACAGATTCAACATAAATGCAGTAGAGATCCATATAAAGTTAAAAATTACATGCAGAAATATATATTTATCATCTAAGGTAAAAGACTCAAACTTATAATAATATGCAAGTAAAAAGGATATGTTTATTAAAATAATATCTCCAAGAAAGTGTATGAACCAAAAATATTTAGAATAACCTTTCATCAGTAACTAATTAAATAATAATAATACAAAAAAATTACTATTTTTTTTTGTTAAGAAAATTATGTAAAAGAATTGGTATATAAATTAAGAAAATCGCTAAAAAAACCATAAGAAAAAAAGAAAAAGTTATATTATCTCTAATATTATAACAAATTATCAATAAAATTAAAGTATAAATTACTATAAAAATAGAAATTAATAAATGATTGGAAAACCTTTTAAAAAATATATGATGAATATGATTCCTATCAGCAATAAAAGGTGATTTATTATTAATAATACGAACAAAAAAAACTCTCAGTGTATCAATAGATGGGTAAGCAAGTAGACATAAAATTAAAACTGGATTAACAATACCACTATTATCTAATGGAAGATTACAAAGATTTAATGCAAAATAAGAAATAATAAAACCAATTAATAAACTACCAGAATCACCCATAAAAATTTTGGAAGGTGTTTTATTATAATATAAAAATGATATAAGTGAAATTACAATAGAAAAAGCAATAAAAGATTCAAAAAAAATATTATTAAAATAAAAAATAATTGAAAAAATTGTTAAAATAAATATGCCTAAAAGAGATGCAAGAGAATCTAACCCATCAGTAAGATTATAAGAATTAATAATAAATACAAAAACAAATACTGAAAAAAAACTTAAGAAAAATGGAGAAAAATCATATAAACCAAATAGGCCATAGAAACTTAATATTTTAGTATTAAAAAAATATACTAACAAAATCCCAATTATAAATTGCAACAAAAACTTTAAAATATATGAAATATTGAATATATCGTCAATAAGACCAGAAAGAAAAATTAAAAAGCAAGAAAAAATAAAAAAAGTATTTAAATAATATTTTTCTAAAAAAAGATCATAATAAAAAAAACAAAAAAGAGTGAAACCAAAAATGAATGCAAGAAAAATTGAGACACCACCAATATTTGGAGTTTTCAACAAATGAATATCTCTATGCTGAATATTTTTATAAAAATTATTTTTTATGGAAAATTTGATTAAAATTGGTGTGAAAAAAAATCCAAACAAAAAAACAAGAAGAAATATCACTAACAATCGTTATAAAGTTTTAAAATTAATTTAAAACTAATAAATTAGTTTCATATAATTTATAAATTAGCTTAATAATACTAAGTAAAATATTAAGATTTAACATATAAAAAAATGAAAAAAATCATTCTATATTTTATAATTAATTNTGTATGTACCACCTTAACAATTGGACAAGTATCATTTGAAGATTTCTCAAATAGAAATATTTATGCAATCTTAGATGAACTAGCAAATGAAAAAATAATTTCACTTAACTCCAGTAATAAACCCTATACTAGAGATAAAATATACAAATTATTAAAAAAAGCAAAAAAAAATAAAAACCTTAAAAATCAATTATTAAGAAAAGAAATAAATATTTATTTGAAAAACTACGAATTTTTTTTTAATAAAGATGTAGATAAAAATATAAAACTAAATAGAAAAAAGTTTGAATTTTCATATAAGAAAAAAAATAGTTTTTTTATTCTTAAACCAATTTGGGGTATAAATTATAAAACTAAAAAAAATGAAACATTTGAACATTATTATGGTGGATTATCTTCTGAAGCACAAGTAAATAAAAACTGGTTCTTTTACGCAAATTTAAGAGACAATACACTTAGTGAGCCAATTGCAATGCCAAGTTACTATAGACAAGAAATTGGAGGAAATTACAAATTATGGAGAGAAAATGATTTTAGCGAGATGCAGGGTGGAGTAATCCATTCATTTAAATCTGGTCATATTGCCTTGATAAAAGAACATATTCAATGGGGTGATAATTATTTTGGTTCAAACATATTTTCTGGAAGAACTCCAAGTTTTCCAATGATAAAATTATATGTAAAAATTACAGACAGAGTAGAACTAAATTATTTACATGCATGGTTAATTTCTGAGGTTGTAGATTCATCTAGATCATATATTTCAAGCGCAGGATATTTAAGAGGAATTTATCGTCAAAAAAATTTAGCAGCTAATTTGATATCAGTTAAATTTTATAATAACACATATTTTTCTTTTGGAAATTCTATTATTTACAGTGATTTAGGTGGGATTCATCCTGCATATTTAATACCGTTTCTTTTTTACAAATCTGTTGACCATACTTTAAATCATAATATTGAAAACCAAAATTCCCAAATTTTTTTAAATTTCAGTTGTCGTGAAATTAAACACTGTCATATCTACTCTAGTTTATTTATTGATGAATTTAAAAAAAGTAGAGTTTTTACAGATTCTTTAAATAACTTTTTAAGTTTAAAGATAGGAACAAAAGTTTCAAATTGGCCAATTCCAAATATTTCAAATATTTTAGAAATAAATTACAGTAGTCCGATGACATATCAACACTATGTTGAAGGCACAACATTTGAAAGCAATCAATATAATCTCGGACATTATATGAGAGATAATTCAAAAACCATAAACTACCAGCTTTCGTATAAACTTCCTAAAAGAATAAATTTAATTTTTGATTACTTGTATGCAATGCATGGAGACGATATCGAATACTCTTTTTTAAACGAATTTGATCCAACATCAATTCCAATAAGACAAAATAAAACTTGGGATTTTGAATCATATCAATTTTCTATTACAAAAGAATTTAAAGATAATATTTATTTAAGCTTAATTTATGAAATAACTAATAGCAAAGGTTATGATACTGAAAATTATTCAGCAGAATATTATCTAAATAAATTTACTCCAGAATTTTACAGAGGAAAGAATAAAATTTTATCTATGAATCTAAATATTGGTTTTTAATCTTTATCTTCTTCGTATCCGTAACCATAGCCATAATTATATGAATATTTATAACTATAACCATATCCATAAGAATAACCATAAGAATAACCATATGCATTTTTCTGCCCAACACCATTCAAAATCACACCTACATTTGGTTTGATTTCATTGGAAACTTTAGCTATATGATTAAGAATATCTATTTCGGTAACATTGCATCTAACTAAAAACAATACAGAATCAACTAAGTTAAAAAGACTTTTAGTATCAGCTACTAGCAAGGTAGGAGCAGAATCAATAATTATATAGTCATATATACTCTTGGCTTCACTTAATAAAATCTCAATATTCCCATTATTAATTAAATGCAACGGATTTGGCGGAAGAGGTCCACTTAATAAAAGATCAAGATCTTGATTATTTTTAAATGGTNTGNTAATGCTTTTTTTCCAATCNTTTTTGNTATCAGCTAAATAGTCTACTAATCCNGCTGTATTTTTATCTACATCAATATATTTATGAATTTGAGGGTTTCTTAAGTCACANCCAATTAACAAAACTNTTTTTCCTACAGAAGAAAAACCTAAAGNNAGNTTNAGAGCATTAAGTGTCTTTCCTTCTCCTTTGATAGATGANGTAACAATAATTANATTCGATTTGGTATTTGAATTTTCAAGATAACGNACATTAGACATCAACATTCTAAAAGATTCTGAAATAATAGATCGATCACTAGAATCTTTAAAAACTTTTTCTTGGTCATCTAAATCAAAAAAGGGTATTTCTCCTAAGATATTTATATCAGAATTATGATTTTCAATATCATCTCGAGAATAAATTTTATTATCAAAATAAAATATAAGGTAAATAATTATAAATGGTATAAATAATCCCGCAATTAAGGCAATAAAATATAAAGTATTACCAATCGGCGAAATAGGTTTATTCTTTGTGATAGCATATTCTACAACTTTTATACTTGGCTCAGTAACTGCATAACTAACTTCTGCCTCCTCTCTTTTTTGAAGTAAGAAAAGGTAAAGTGATTCCTTTATTTTTTGACTTCTTTCAATAGATCGCAATATTTTCTCACTTTGAGGGATATTTGAAACTTCAAAATTAAACTTATTTGATTGAGAAAAAAGCTTGGATTTTATTTCATTTTGTTGATCTACAAAACTTTTGAGTGAAATAATTATGTTTGACTTATAATCAAAAATATTTTTTTCAATTTGTAGAATTGAAGGATTATTAGATCCTGCACTTAAAATGATTTTATTTCTTTCTAATATCAATAGATTATATGATGAAATAAGAGAATTAATCTCCATGCTCTCAATTCCAATATTTGAAGGAAGCAAATTAAAAATATTATCTTCAAGAGAATTTTTTAACATTTCAACGACACTGATTTGATTTTCGATTGCAAATAACTTTTCTTGATTTTTTTGACTTTTTTCTAAAGAAATTGCTGAATTAAGCGAAATGTCTACTAAATCATTATCTCGTTTAAAATTTCTTTTCTTAATTTCAATTGAATCTAGTTCTAAAGAAAGCAAAGCATATCTGTTATTTACAAAATCGACAGTTCTTTTATGTATTAATTGACGATCATTTATTCCATCTTTATTAAAGACATCAATTAGTTTATTTAAAAAATTCTCAGAATATTTAGGATTAGTTGATGAAAAACTTAATGAGATAATATCACTCTCTCTTCCAATAGTTTGCGATATTAAAGTAGATTTGAGGTTTAGAATTAGATTTTTTTTATTTAAAAAGGAAATTAAATATGAATTATTTTCACTTGTAATCCATTTTGATTTATTTAATGAAGAAATCTCAAAAGGCAACTTGTGAGTTGAATTAAGTGTAGTGAATTTTTCAAAAAAAAATGCTTTATCACTATTAACATCTAAAATTTCTAAACCTTGTTCATTTAAAGTTAGTTTGTATTTTGATCCGCTAATAATTTTATTGTTATTATAAGTAATCTTAAATGGATAATCAACTTCCAATGATTCCATCACATTTCCGATAGATTTAACTTCTGTTGTCAAATCTAAACTAGAAGCTACTTTTTCTATAATTGGAAAAGAATTTATAACCTCTATCTCATTGGAAAGATTGATTTTAGAATTTTTGAACAAATCTGCAGCAGATGGTAATTTTAAATTATTTTCTTTTTTATCAAGTATTTTGATCTTAGCAGATGTAACAAAAACTTGATTAGTATACCTTAAATAGAAAAATGAACAAATAATGAAAAATGAAATTAATAATGCAAAGTACTTCCAAAAAGCAAGATATTTAAAAAACTCTTTTTTAATATTAAAATCATTATTTGGCGCAAAATTATCACCTTTTAAATCTGACATTTTATTCATTCTATTTATTTATGATTAATAGTGTAATACTTAAAATAAGAGATGCAATAGATGAAATTGAGCTAGCACTTCCAATAAAGCCTGCACTCTTTATTTTACTAAAGGTTGGATTAACTATAATTATATCATTATTTTTTATGTAGTAGGTCGATGTTTTTAAAAAATCAGAGCTAGTAATTTTGATTTTATAAACAGATCTAATACCATTAACCTCTCTAATAAGAGAAATATTTTTTCTTTTTCCATCAATGGTCAAATCTCCGGCATATCCTAGTGCCTGAAAAAGATTTAATTTTTCATCAAAATAATTAAATGTTCCAGGATTTCTAACCTCTCCTAAAATAGTGAATTTTGAATTAAGTCTTCTAATTTGAACTGAAGGATTAATTAAATGATTACCTGCTAGCAATAGAGATGTAATTTTATGCTGCAAGTCAAATAAATTTAAACTATCAGCTTTTATTAATCCAAGAACTGGAAAATTAATAAATCCTGAATTATCTACTAAATAACCCTGTAACCTGATTAATTCAATAGTATTTAAACTAGAATTTTTAACGGAAATATTGTAAGGGATAGATGCTTCAGGAACTAAACTCTTTACTTCAATTTTTAAAATATCCCCAATTTCTATCTTATTTTCAAGATAAGAAGAATTTAATATGTTTTTATTAAAAGACTTATCTGAAATTTCAATATCATTTAAATATACAGTTTGTTTTTTTGAAGAACATGAGAATAAAAGAAAAGAGAAGAATATGTATATGAATAATTTTTTATCAATTTTATTAAAGTTTTTTAAAAATAACATACAATAATTTTAGATTGTAAAGATAGTTTATTCTACTTAAAAATAGAAATAAAGTTAAAANTCATAAANAATTACTGACTTCTAGCTTTTTTAATNAATATATTAGNTAATGATTTTATAAAATATATAAAATCGGTTTTTAGTGGAGCTTTNTCATAAGCTTTTAAATACTTCAACTCAGAATCCATAATNTCATTTANAGTGATCAGGAAGATCTACATAAAATGGAGGTATTAATCCAGGTTTATGTTTAACTCTTAATATCTTTAGTTCTTTTGAATATAAATTAAAATAATGATTACTAAGAGGCCTAACACCCACTAATTTAACATCGCCTTTAAGTAAATTATAAAACATTGGAATTTCATCAAGCCAAAACTTTCTTAACACACGCCCCTCTGGTGATATTCTAAAATCATCATGAATCTTACCTCCTTTAGCTAAATTATGCTTTTTATATATATACTCTTGTAAATATTCAGAAAAAGGATGCATAGTACGTAATTTATAAACATTGAAAAATTTTCTGTTCTTGCCAATTCTTTTTAATCTAATAATAGCACCATAAGTTGGGTTTTTATCAAAAGTGGGCACCTTAATTTTTCGCACTACAAAATATTGCATATTTCCAATAGATTCTTCATCAACAATCTCAAAGCCACAAGAATATAGTCTACCATATGTTTCGGCACGAGAAATAACCCTGTTTCTTCCTTTTGTTAAATAAAAATAAATTCTACGTGTAATTATTAGTTTAGGAAAAACTCTTTTAACAATCATATCTGTAAAATAAACTATATGATTTAAGAAAAAGGGATAAGATTTCATTATTGATTTTTTCCTATTTGGGAAAGTCTCAACACAACCAAAATAAAGACCAGAAATAGGCATTTTTTTATTAACTTCTTCAAGGAATTTGTTTATGAATCTAGAATTATTTAATCTTCCTAAATTAATGATATTAGTTGTTAATTTTGTTTCAAGCGCTTCAATATTAAATAAAGTAGATGTTGCAAAAACAAGAGTTTTGTTTTTGTTTAAATCAAAATGTTTTTTTATAAAATCTAAAACTTTATTTTGGTAATTTACTTTACTTAAAATTAATTTTTCGACCTTATTCATAGAAAAGTTTGCAAAAATATATTATTAAAATAATCTATAAAACTATAAATCAAATTTAGGTTTTAATAATGAATATATATATAAGTATTAACACTTAATGTTTTGAACGAAATTTATAATTTAATCCTAACGATAATGATGGTAATATGTCTTTGTCTCCTTGATATATATCATAGCCAAAAATTGCGGAAAAATGAAATTTCAAGAAAATAAATGGAGTAATTAATATATTATTAGATATACCTAAAGTTGCTTTTGTAGAAGATTTATTATAAAAATGATTAATAAAATAGCCAAAACCTAAGTCAAATAATAACTCATGTCTTTTAGTGTTATTTAAAATTGGTAAAAAAATTTCAGAATCATATGTGGCTCTTAAAAAGTAAAAATCATAAAAATGTTTTTTATTGTCTGCAATTGTATTAAAATATCTACCCCGATAAACAATATCTAATGTCAGATTCTTATTTAGCGATTTTCCAATATAAAATGATATTAAAGGAGAATAATTTGATTTTATAAAATCTTCTTTTTTAATACCTGACATTTGGCATCCAATATCTGACCCAAAATTTAGCTGTTTTAAATTCAATAAATTTTTATTTTTTTGTGCATTTGAAGACAAATAAATAAAACATAAAATAAAAAATAAAAATTTAAATTTTAACACTTGGTTTATATAAATTAGTATTTGGGCGAGATTTTATTAACAGTATCTATCACTTCTTTAAAATCAAGTCCAATGATTTCAAAATACCATTTTAAAGAATTGTATCTTGGTTTATTTTCATCATAAATTAATTTAAGAGCATTTTCTCGAGAAATCATTCCTTCTCTTATTTGATTACTTCTAAAAGTATCATTTTCACTAAAACCAACAACTAATGTATAAATATAATTATAGAAGCTAGCTGTTCCATCACCAATTCTCCAAGTTGATTTTGTATCAATAGATGNTTCCCATTTATATTTTTTAATGATTGTGTCTTCAATAAGTTTTTCATCCCATTGTAGATAATCAAATAAATGATAGTAATCAGATTTAGGCGCGATATATCTAGAAGCAAAAGACCCTAAAGAATCTAAAATAGATTGATTAAGATAACTTGGACTTTTTACTATATTTTTAAATACAAAACCAAATAATTTTAATTGATTAGCTATAGATAATGAATAAATAATGAATAAATATTTTTTTTATTAAATTGAGGAGAAAGACCACCAAAGCCAGTCTTAAAGTCTGTATTTTCTAAATGATTAATTCCCCAAACATTTAACTTAATTCCAGTCTGCCTTTTGACTATATCAGCATAATAGAAAAAAAACTTATCCCCTGCCATAAACAAAGGTATCATTCCCAACTCTGGATTCTTTAACCAAGCATTAATATTTTTTCTAATATTTGTCCTTTTCCAATGCATATCCGCTGCTACTATAATATTTTCAACACCTAATTTACCACAAATTCTAGCAATATTTCTACGTGCTAGATCTGTAACCATACCCCAGTCATAAGTAAATGCAATTGGATTTAATCCTAATTCATTTTTAATTACATGTAAAACGTACATACTATCCCGTCCACCGCTAAAAGGGACTAAACAATCAGGAGATCCATCCACACTTCTATACGGCTCAACCAATAATTTTAATTCATCTAATGTTTTTGGATATTTCTTTTTAATATAATTTTTACAATAATTGCACTCTCCATTTACATCAAATTCAATAAAAGGGAAAGTTTCGGGAAGTATGCATTTAGTGCACCTTTTGAGTTTTTTAATCTTATCAATTGGATATATTAAAATCTTTTGTTCAGCATCGGCATTAGAATTTAAATGAATTTTATTTAAATCTAATACGGTTGTTATTTGTTTGTCATCTGATTTTTCACTGTATAATTTAATATTTATATTTTTTTTAAGTAAAATCTCAGGTTTTATTAAATCATCTATTTCAGTAAATAAATTTTTAGAAAAGCTAAAATCCATAAAATCTAATACAAAGACACTGTTTGGTTTTAGCTGAAAAAATTCATATTCACCAATATTTTTTTTAAATGATAGTTTTTTGATTAAACGATTTAAAATTGCTCTTTCAGAGGCAAAATATAAAATATCACTAGTGTGTAAAATGTATAAAGAACCGTTATTTGTGGCTAAAACAAATTTCTCGATATCAGTAAATGCAGCTGCAATTGAAACAGTGCCCTCGACTTTATTAATTGTCTTTTTAATAGAATTTTCAATTGATTGTCCATTATCAATTTCTAATCTTATTAATGCTGGTAATACTTCTGTATCAATTTCGTTATCTCTATTTAAAGATGGGTGAGATTTCCATAAATCATCAACATTCACAACAATACCATTGTGAATACAGATAATATTATCTTTTGCTACGGGTTGATTATTTGAATCTTCTAGCTGAGTACCATTAGTTACTAATCGTGCGTGGCCAAAAGCAAGTTTTAAATTATGATAATTTTTTTTACAAAATAAACTACTTAAAGATTCACAAACTTTAGAGCGTTTAAACAATTTATTTGCAGCAATTGGTCCTTTAATAATCTCAAAACAATCTTCATTATAGTCTAAAGAGCAAAATCCAGAAGAATCAACACCTCTTGTTTCTGAAAGCTGGGCTAGTTTAGTTATTGAATTCGTTAAAAATTCTTCACTGTATTTTGATTTACTTTTTGATATAAGACCAAATATTCCACACATAATTAAAAATTATTTTTAAAATCAGGTTTGTTTTTTAAAATAGCAATACTTTTTGGGTAATTTTCTACTAGCCAAACCCAGAAATCTGTGACATTAATTTTATCAGAAAATAAAGATTGAGATCTTAATTTCCACTCTTTTTTAACATTTTTTATATTAAGAATTTCAACTATTTTTTCAAAAAGTTTATCCTTGTCTTTTGTTTTAATACCAAAACCTAATTTATATTTATTTTCAATATCATTTAAATAGGAAATCTTGCCAACAAAATCATTGAACCGAATAAATGGGGTGCCCAATAATCCTGCTTCAGCTGACATAGTCTGACTATCACCAATAAATAAACTTGCATTTGCTATTACAGTATGTATTTCGTTAGGCTTTATATTTAACTTATACTTAAGAAAATCAGCGTCAACTTTTCCTTCAGAATTAATAAATACTTTCCCGCTTTTTTCTAGCAATGATATTATTTTTTTTAAAGTATCTTTATTTAAACCAGAATGATCTCCTTCAATATCATGCACAGCTTTCAAAGTTACTAATCTAATTAAAAAATATTTTTGACCATTTAATTTTAACTTTTTGAGAACATTTAAATCTGATTTAAAATACTTAGGATGCAGATAAGCTATTTTTTGATAACCATTGTATCCGATTTTTTTGCTTTCAAATTTACCAACACTACAATTTTCAGGTGAGATAATTTTAGATGCAAACGGATATGTTGCTTTGCAAAAAAGTTTATTAATCTCATAATCATCTTCATTAAAAACTAATGACGATATGCTAAGAACTGATCCAACATGAGAAATGCAAATATCAGTGCCTATCATTAAATCTGGTCTATTAAATAATGTATGAATAAATAAATAAATATTCTGAACAATCATTTCTGTTAACGCACCAAACATTATTGAAAATTTACTATTTCCTCTATAAAACTCTTTACATAATTTCTTATATGTTTCATTTTCGGATATTAAGATATCCTCCAGAACATCTTTTGCTCTTATAGCGTAGTCTACTTGATGACCTTTTTTTCTTAAATTTTTTACTAAATACTTAAACAAATAATAATGTCCAGGATGACTTAATACAATTAATAATTTCATAAATTGAAAATATTTAGAATCTCATCTCTATTTGGATAATTAATTAAAACTGCATTTCTTGGACCATGGTAAACAAATTTTGATCCTGCAGCTACAGCAGAAGCATTTCCATTAATAATTGCTTCAGAAAAGTCTGAAAAACTACCAGCTCCACCTAGTGCAACAGTTGGAATTGATACATTTTCAGAAATATTTTTAATTAAATTTATATTATAACCATTCATAACACCATCATTTTCAATACTGTTAATAATAATTTCACCAGCTCCTAAGGATTCTATTAATTGTGCATATTCTAAAGGTTTTTGGCCAGTTGGTTTGGTTCCGCCATAAATGTAAACTTGTTCTCCTTTCAAAAACCTCTTCTTAACATCAATAGATACAACAATTGTAGAACTACCAAACTCTTCAGAGGCTTCCTTAACAAAATTTGGGTTTTTAAAAGCAAAGGTATTTAAAACAACCTTTTCAGCTCCAGCACTTATTATTTCTCTTATATCATCTATTGATTTAATTCCTCCCCCCACACTAAAAGGCATATTCGCCTCAGCTCCAACTTTTTTAACAAAATCAAGAGATATTTTTTTATTTTCTTTGCTAGCATTTATATCTAAAAAGACTAACTCATCNGCTTTTAAATTATTAAAAATTTTAACTGCATTAATTGGATCTCCAATATATCGTGGTTTATTAAATTTTATTGTTTTTACTAAACCTAAATTCTTAAGTAACAAAACAGGAATTAATCTTGGTCTAAACATGTTTTATGAAATTAAAGAAAAATTTTTTAAAATAGCTATCCCTTTGTCATGGCTTTTCTCAGGGTGAAATTGAGTTCCATAAATATTTCCTTTTTGAACTATAGAAGTAAATTCATAACAATATTTTGTAGAAGAAATAATATCACTATCATTTAAACATTGCATATAATATGAATGAACAAAATAGAAATATTCATTTTGATCAATTCCTTCTAAAATTTGATTATTCCTTTTAATTTTTATAGAATTCCAACCCATATGAGGGATTTTCCATTTAAGCTTATCACTCACATTAAATTTTTTAATGTTGGCGTCAATCCAACCTAAACCTTTTGAATCTCCTTCTTCTGAAAATTTAGCAAACAACTGCATTCCTAAGCAAATACCTAAAACAGGAATTTTATCATCTAGAGCTTTTTTATTTAGAACATCTATTAAACCATACTCTTTTAATCTTTTCATTCCATTAGAAAAATGACCTACACCAGGTAATATTAATTTTTTTGCATTTTGAATATCATCAATAGATGAACTGACTTTTGATTCTACTTTTAATCTTTTTAAAGATTTTAAGACAGAACCTAAGTTACCCATACCATAATCTACTACAACTATCATTTTTTCTTGTTTTTAATATTAAAATCTTTCCAGTATTTTTTTATAGCTGGAGCGTGATTAATTCCATACTTATAATATAGTATAGGAGGAAGTATATGAAGTTTACAAGCAATTTTAATTGGCCATCTTAACAATTGTATTAATGGATAATAGCTCGGATAATCTAAAAAAGACTTATTTGGAGCTTTCATAATCTTATTAAACTCTTCAGCTGATAAACCTAGTTTACCAATTGTATAATCTACTATTCCTTCTTCAACTGGGTAATTTTTACTAACTTCATTTAAAGCCTCTTCTCTTGTCATCATTTGAGATCGTAACTTAGCGGAACATTCTCTTTTACGTTTATCAATTCCAAATTTATTTGGCAAATAATAAGATTGGAAAAATTTAGTAAATATAGATTCGTGATGATGTCCTCCTGGGTCTTTCCATAAGAGTTTATTTGTATTTAGCTCTTTAGCCATCTTCTTACTATAATCTATAAATTCAAGTGGTCGAACGAGTTTAATTTTTCTAATAAAAAAATAGTATATTAAATTAAATAAAGAAAGTATGGGAAAACTTTTTGATTTTAATTTACCCAATTTTTTTTGAACACTTCTCAAATACAAACCATCATGATAGGTCCATCCAAGGGGAGTTGTTCCTTCAGCTCTTGAAGCTTGACCTTCAATGATATATTTGATATTCTCTTGTGATGCGACTTTTAATAAAACTGAAATAATAGCATAATCAGTTGGAACCTCTGCGTCAGGTGTAGATGATTTTAAAAATGCGACTTGTAAATCTTTAAACTCTTCCCAATCAGCCACCCATGTATATAAATCAATTCCTAAAATATTTGTTGCATTTTTAATATTTTCAACAGCAATATCTGAATTCCATCCATTATCAAAATGTACAGCTAGCGGGCGTAAACCCATTTTTTTCATCAAATATAAAGTATATGTGCTATCAGTACCTCCACTTATACCAATTAAACAATCGTATTTTTTTCCTTTACCATTTTTCTTAATTTTCTCAATTGTTTCAGAAAGAATTTTTTTCCCAACACTCCCCTCAGGATATTCTAGCATTATTTCATCATTGATTTTACAATAATTACATACTCCATCATTATCAAAGAAAATTTCAGGTACTGTTAAATCCAAAATACATTTTGAACAAATCTGTCTATTTTTCATATTTATATATTTTTAAAAAAACTATTGAGCATAAAAATATTTACGCTTCCCGCTTCTAAGAACATCAAACTCTTCAACGTATTTAATTTCAATTTTAATATCATCACCAGCTTGTTTCTTAAGCGTTTCCAAAATAATTTTTTCCTGATCATTGGAAAAATTATCTAATTTTTTTATTTCTAATTTAATAAAGTTAATATCGATCTTAGATATAGAATAACTTTCAACGTCTAAATCTTTAAATAAAATAGTAAAACCTGGTCCGGTCAGTACATTTCCATTTTCTAAGAAAATCACATTAGATTCTCTACCGTAAACTTTATTTATAATCTGCCCATTATATATACTTTTATTTTTAGAAATTTCAACTTTATCTCCTAACCTATAGTTTATAAAAGGCATAGAGAAACTTTGCAAATTTGTTAAAAGGACGTCACCAATATTTTCCTTATAATTATCATATCTTAAAAATGAGTTATATCCAATTTCATAATGATTCTTATTAGTTTCAAAAGCAATTATTCCACCATCATGCGCACCATATTCATCCATAATAATACAATTAAATGCTTTTAAAATAGTCTCTCTATAGAAATCTGTCAATACTTCCGAAGTTGGGAAAACAGCCTTTATATTTAACTGATATTTTTTTTCTAAAGCATATTTTGCTAATAAAAAAATACCTGATGCATAACCATACAAAAACTTAATTTTTTTACTTTTAATTAGCTCTACATATGATTTAACTATTTCATCTGACATATTAACTCCATTAACTCCAATTTTATTTTTCATCCTATAATACAATTGATGTTTTAATGATTCTTCATCATTAATAAATAATGACGTGCTACCTATAGCTAAATATTTATTACCGTATTTATATCCTGTTTTTTCCCAATACACAATTTTATTTGCTACAATATAACTCCAGGAATCATAATCAATAAGAAATTTTAAAGGATCACCAGATGAACCTCCGGTAGATAAGTTTTTATAATTAATATTATTTAAATTTTTTGGCTGAAGCTGTTGAAAATTATTTCTTATTAATTCTTTTGTTAAAACTGGAATTTTATCTAAATCTTCAAGTTTCTTAATATCAGATATTTTAAGATTATTCTTTTTAAACAAATTATTATAATATTCCGTATTATTATAAGAATGTGTAATAATACGCTTAAGCATTGCTTCCTGCCAATCAACTATCTCACTTTTTGTAAAATTTTGCATTTTTTTAATTTCATTATAAAAATGCATGATTTTTGTTTGCATTACTTTATCTGCCAATGGCATAATAAGAGATTTTAAAATTTTAGAGTACATATATTATTTATTAAAAATCTTTTTAAGTAATAAATCAAACTGTTTCATTTGCGTCTCTATTGAATATTCAGCTACAACATTATTACGAGCTGCTTCCGCCATTTTATTTCTTTTTACATTATCTGAAAGCAAAGTATTGACTTTATCTGCAAAAGATAATAAATCATCATATTCTCTCACAACAAAAGAATTAATATTATCAAAAGCTGCTTTTGTCATTTCACCAACATCAGAAACTACAGGAACACAACCACTAGACATTGCCTCTAACATTGCAGTCGATAGTCCCTCGCTAATTGAGGGCATAATAAGAACTTTTGATTTTGCAAAATAATTAGCAGTATGATCAACATGATTGTGTAATTGAATATTTTTACCCAAACCCTCATCGATTATTTTTTGTTGGATATCATCATATAATTCACCTTTGCCTAAAAAACTAGCAGATAAATTAAGTATTTTATATTTTTTAATTAATATCTTTATTATTTCAACTACTCTATCTGGCCCTTTTCTTCTTATGAAACTCCCCACAAATAATATATCTATAGGCTTATTTTTATTTTTATCATAAATAAAAAAATTTGTGTCAATACTCCCATTGTATACACTTATTTTACTTTTATCTAATCCTTGATTTATAAAGTAATTAATAATTGAATATCCTTTTGTTGTAACATAGTCAGCTTTTTTATAAATAAACAAATTAAAAGATTTTCTTAATTTTTTAAAGCTTTTATAATAAGTTAAAATTTCAGGAAGACCTCCAATATTAGAAACCATACACTTACACCCATAAATTCTTGAAACTAACAAACTGTTAAATCCTTTAGGAAAAACATATATGCCCTTAATTAGATTTGGCCTATATCTTAAACAGTAAAAATATAGCTGTAGTGGTTCATAGAATAATCTTAGCAATTTGATGAAAAAATTATTTGAATTAAGTATTTTAGGAAGTATTATATAATTAACATCTTTAATATCAAAGCCTTTTTCTTGGCAAAAAACATAAACCTTTTTTACAAACTTTGATTTTGCTATAGGCTCAACTTTAGATTTTACTAAACTTTTTGGCAATCTTCCAACAACAATAAATATTGATAAATTCTCTTGTGTCATATTTTAAATCTATTAATGATGCTTTTTAAAAATATTCTTCTTTGAGATTTAGGAATTTTAAACCAATTTTTTATTAGAATCTTTTTCATTAAAAATCTATTTAACAAACTCTTTTTTTTGACCAAACTAAAGTAATTCTTATCATATAATTTTTTAGTACTTAAATTAAAAGTATTTAAAAACTCTTTGTTAGAAAATAAAAATTTATCAAAAATAAGATCAACTCTTTTTTTTGGAATAAAATCATCATCAATGTGAACCGTTGTTAAATCTGTTTTAATTATATTTTCTTTATTTAAATAAATATTAGCAATACCTCCCATCCTAATTTTTTTTGACCAAATCATATCTGACATAAAATTCCCTAGACTATAAAAGATGACTCCACCATTATATTCTTCAAAAGGCTGAATAGTATGTGGATGATGCCCAACCACAATATCAGCTCCTTTATCAATAAATGACCTAGCATCAATAATCTGTTGAGATGAAGGAATATTAACATATTCATCTCCCCAATGAACACTAATGATTTTATAATCATATTTTTTTAACTCCATTCTTTTTAAATCTTTGAAAACATCTTGTTTATTATAATTTGCATAATGCAAATCATTATAAATATCATGAATATTGTTATAGCCAATAATTCCAATGGTAATATTTTCTATCTTGAATTCTTGAATTTTAGAATTGCCATTTTCGTTAATTCCAATGGGTAGAATACTTGAATCGTTCAAAGCTTTTATCGTTGACATAAAACCTTTCTTACCATGTTCAAGAATATGATTATTAGCTATAGAAGCGGCATTTACACCTACATTTTGTAAAAATTTGGCAAAATCGGTAGAGCCAGCAAAAGAATTCAATTCTGGATTAAGATTATTACTAATTAATGGCGATTCAAGATTAATAAAATTAAAGTCTGAATCAGAAAAAATTTTAGATAGATTTTTTTTCCATGGATTTCCATTATGAATAGAAAATTTACTTGCAATTCCAACTCCAACACTTTCAATAATATTGCCTGGAAATAAATCACCTGTAAATGTTAATTTAAATGTTTTCAATTCTATTATTATTTTAAATTGGATATAACATATTTAAACTTACCAGATGGTTCATTATCAAGTTGTTTAAATGTTTTTATCTCCACACTGTGAAAAAAAGATAATAAAGCGTTTTTTAAATTAATACAATAATCATGATCATGCTTAATTGTGGTCTCTAATCTAAACTCTAGAAAACCTTTTTTATTTTGAACAGCTTGAAATCTACTTATTCTATTAAAATTGAACTCTGATTTCAGCTCATACATAATATCTGTAAAGAACACACCATGAACTTGACTACCGTCTTTGAGTACAATATTATCAGCAAGTCTGCCCTCAATTGATTTTAATAAGTAGGATTTATTCCCACATGAGCATGTCTCAGTTGATAGAATTCCAACATCTCCAATTTCGTATCTTATAAAAGGCATTGCTTTATTATCTAAATCAGTAATAATGATTCTTCCTTTTTTATTAAAAACAGGCTGGTTATTATCATCCACAACTTCTACTATCACATGCTCAGATGTAATGTGCAAACCATTCTGAGCTTTACACTCAAATGCCACACCAGAAATCTCAGTACTCGCATATTGATCATAAACTGGGCAATTAAAAGTTTTTTGAATGTATTCTTTATAAGGTGGCAATAGAGTTTCTGATGTCGTTGATATACATTTAGGATTATAATTGATTTTCTTACTTTTAATGTGATCAGCTAGTTGAAGTATAGCTGATAAATACCCTTTAATAATCACAGGCTTATAATTAAATATATTTCTAATAATTTTATTAATGGTACTATTATTAATTTTAAAAGAATTAACTCTATAATCATTTTCTAAAAAAGAAATTATTCGATTATATATTTTTAGATAAAATGAGCGGGACAAAACTTGTGAAGAGCCCCATAAAGTCATACAAGGATCACCCCTTTCTATGCCAATCCAATTATACCATCTAAACCATGCTCCCCAAGCAATTGATCTAGTATGTATATCTTTATAAATAACTGTAGGAGGCCCTGTACTGCCACCAGTTTTAGCGGAAGAAACAAATCGCATATTAAGATTTTTTGATAACAAAGAATTAAGCCTTAAATCTTCTTTTTTAAGTATTGGCAATTTTCTTAAATCACTTAAATCATTAATCTTAAATTTTGCATCACTCAGATCTTTGTATTTTTTTTTATAAAAATCATTACTTAACACACAAAATTCAAATAAATCTTGAAGTTTTTTTAATTGATAATTATTCATCTTTTGTTCTGACCAATTTTGACTAATTAACAAGTTTTTATAAGATTTATTTATATAAGTACCTTTCAAAAAATCTTGAATATATATACTTAAATATTTTGAAATAAATTTTCTAAAATTATTAATCATATACCAAACGATTTAGTTGGATTATTTATATAGCATTTAATAATATCATATTTATAGTTAACTAATAGTGTTATTTTTTGCATTTAGATTTACTTAAATTAAGTAGTTGGTAATTATAAATTAAAAGAATTTCTTGAGAAGTTAAATCATTAAGACTTTGGGTATCTTTGTTGTGCTTAGAATATTTATCAAATATATCTTTTTTGTATTCGTCTAGCGGCGAAGTAAAACCATATTTAGGTCTATTTATTATTAGTGAATCAATATATTTTTTAGAAATATGTTTTAAAATCTTTTTCAGTTTTTTTTCTTTAACTCCAGATTTCTTTTTATTATTAATTGAATTCATATAATTAACAATTCTATGATCTAAAAATGGAACTCTTGCTTCAATCCCCCACCTCATAGACATTCTGTCCGCTCTTTGTAACAAACCGCTTAAATAGCATTTTTGCTCATAATAAACTAGCTGATTTCTCTTTGATAGTTTAGATGCTCTAGTAATTAATGCTATTCGGTCTTTAGAGGGTAGTCCATTAATGCCCAACAACTTATTTGCAAGTTTAGGACTCATATGCATATTCTGCTCAATTGCCAATTGCAAATAAAATGATGAATCTTTGAAATACTTAGAAACTAAATTTAATCTAGGGTATTTAATTTTTAAAATTTTTATCGCAATATACTTTAATATTGGCTTATCAAAAATACTATATAAATTTGCAATTCTATTAATTGAATACCCTCTGAAGACTTCATCAGCTCCTTCTCCACCTAAAACAACCGTTATGTTATAATCTTTTTTGATTTTCTCATACATATAACTTAATGGAATAGAATTAGAGTGAAATAATATGTCATCATTATAAATCATACAAGATTCTATTTCATCAACAAAGTTTTTCTTTGAATATCTAATTGTAAAATGTTTACTTTTAATTTTTTTAGCTAAATGCTCAGCAAAATAACTTTCATCTCCTTTTAAAGTTTTCTCTCCCGTTTTATTTGGAGCAACTGAAAATGTATACAAATCACTATCAATATTATTAATCGCAATACTTGAAATTAAGCTTGAATCAATACCGCCTGAATTAATTGTAGCTAAAGGTACGTCTGACATTAATCTTTTATTAATACTATCCAAAAGCAAATTCTCTATATTATCTAAATCTAATTTAGAGTTGTTGATATTAAAACTTTCTAATAATGAATAATAACTTTTAATAGTAAAATCATTACAATTTAAGGTCAATAATTTTCCGGGGCGAAGTTCATTAATATTTTTAAAGATTGTATTTCCCCCATCTTTTGGTCCAAACACAAAAAAATCCCATAACTCTTGCTTGTCAAGTTCAACATCAAAATTTTCATTAAAAGATTTAAGTTCTGATGAAAAATAAAAATTTTCATTAACTAAAGAATAATACAGGGGTTTAATTCCATACCTATCTCTAGAAAGTAATAATTGATTTTTAGCTTTATCAAAGATGGCAATTGCCCATTCACCATTTAACATGTCAAAAACTTTATTACCCCAACATTGGTAAGCAATTAAAAGCACTTCAGTATCTGAATTAGATTTAAAACTATATCCATGACTTACCAATTTTTCTTTTAACTCTAAATAATTATAAATCTCCCCATTAAAAGAAATAATAAAATTATCATTTTCTGATACCATAGGCTGAACACCATTTTCAAGATCAATAATTGACAATCTTTTGTGACTAATACCGATATTATTATAAAAAAAATAACCGTCCTCATCGGGACCTCTATGAGTAATAGACTCGGTCATATTGATGAGTAAATCCTTATCAATTATATTTTTATGTCTATTATAAATTCCAGCTATTCCACACATAAGTTTATTTAATTATAATTTTTATAAAATTTAGTTAATTTTTCTGAATAAGCTTGCTTTGAATAATTTAACGCAGATTTTAAAGACAATTCTTTTCTATTTATTTTATCTAAAAATTTAATCTTAGATCTAAAAAGCTCTATAAATTTAGTAATATCACTATCAATAACAATTCCAAAATTATTATCTGAAATATATTTACTAAAATCTCCTACTTTTTTTGAAATAATTATTGGGAGTCCACATAGCAAGTATTCCGCTACTTTAGTTGGGGAAGAAACAAAATTAGTTTGAATATTTTGCCTAATTAATAGTGCATAATCAGAAGCATTTAAATAAGAGTTAACATCATCGTAAGGAATATGTTTTAAAATAACTTGATTAATATTTAAATTATTTTTTTTAATTAACAAATTAGCAGATTTAAGATCTGGAGTTAAACATAAAAATTTAAAATGACAATCTAATTTTAAAATTTCTCCAATTATTAAAAAAACATCTTCCTTTACACAATAAAAACTATCTAATCTTCCGCAGTATACTATTACTTTATCATTTGGACTTATGTCATTATCTTTTCTTATCTTATATCTTAATTCCTTGTCAAAATAAAATTGATTAGAATCTGCAGCACCAGGAATTACTATTATTTCTTTAGCATTTTGGGAATATTTAGTTACATATTCTTTCATCATATTTGAAACACAAAATATTTTGTCAGATAAATTGTACATTTTAGATTGAGTTAACAATAACCTATTGTACTTTTTAATAACAGAATTTTTTTTAACTTCATTAATATGTGTGTAACCTAGAGAGTTTATATACTCTTCAGAGACAACACCTCTGAAGTCAAATATAATTCTGATTTGATTAAAAAAAACTTTAATAAGTTGCAAAGCTTTAAAATCTCTAATGGAACGAGTTTGAATTGTGATTTTTTTTCTTCTTTGAGAAAAGAGGAAAAAAAGAAGAAAACAAAATTTTATAAATGAAGAAAATCCAGTCGGATCATTAGATTTTAAAATTGGCACCTGAAAAACATTTCCTTCTATATTATTCTGCGCATAAGAAATATTTTTTTTATTTTCTTTGTAATTTCTTATTAAATAATAAAGTGGAGAAACAATTATTAAATCAAAATGTATTTTTTGATCATCTAATAATTGAATTTTATTAACAACTTGACTATCTGTTACGGTATTAGAGTAACTATCAGTAATATAAAGGTATTTTTCTTGCATCTTACTTAATCTTATCAATAGTAAATATCATTTTTAATTTAGCAGATTGATTTGTAGCAAAATTTATTTTTATTTTTTTTCTTTTAAATCTCACCCCATACTCAACTGAACACCATTCATCAATAATACTAAATCTAAGATCATTGTTATATGATTTAAACTTAATATTAACAATAAAATCATTAAGAACAACTCTAATAAAACTACCATTAATAATTTCCGGAATTAATCCACTTGCAAAATTTAAGTAGGAATTAACAATATGATTTCCTGAAGTAATAATATCATCAACAATTATTAATTTTATTTCATTTTTTAAAAACTCAAAACTTCTTCTATGAGTCACTGGAGAATCAAGTCTTTGATATGCATCATGCTCACCTACATATATATCTCTGATTAGGTTACTGTCCCAAAGAACATGCTTAGTAGAGGCTAAACTTTTAAATTTACTGTAGACATTTTCATTAATTTCAAATTGATTGAAGTTGTCAATAGTTAAAGTATTATGCACATTAGTTGACGAAAAATAATATCTCTCTTTTATACATCTTGTATATTCATAAGTACCACTATCAGTTAAAATATCGTGACCTAAAATATTTAGCTCAAATGATAACATATCGGCATGAGTATGAGATCCAATTGAATCATTTCCCTGACCAAACTTTCCTAAACCACTATTATTAATAAATAAATAATAATCATTTGATCTCATAATAAAGAACCCAGCATCATCAAATGATTTACTATTATTCTCTATTTTAATTCTAGGAATTTTATTAAACTTTTCAAAACTTGAAATTCCTAATAAAAAAAATGAATCAAGATTATAACCTTGAGAAATGCTTTTAAGGTCAGATCTATTAAATAAAATAGCGCCAATTGTTAATAAATATGAATGATCAATATTCTGACTAATGCTAAAAGGTAATAAACGTCCATTATCCTGATCACCAATTACTGGAGCATACATATTATTCTTTAAATAGCTTATTAAAAAATCATATTGACTTTTAATCTGATTTTCAAATGCGTTATTAAAATAAATATTATGATTCTTCATTAAAATATATGAAAAAGTAAAAAATTCATTTACTAGACGTCCATAATTAATTGATTTTTCAAAATTCACTCCAGATGGGTAAATCTGAAATTTAATAATTCTCTTAGATTCTTTTACTGCAAGATTTTTCCATGTTTGACCTTCTTTAGAATCATTAAATATTAGCCCCAATATTAGAAGACCAGCTAAATTAGAATTATAATGATTATCACTTCTGTTATCAAAATCATTTTCTAAATTTCTATAAATGTACCAGCCATGTTCATATAAGCTCCTATTAAACTTATGTAAAAAATCAATATCAACTAATCTAGATTTTTTAATCATATTAAAAGCATAAATCCAATTGATTACTCGAACAGAAACCTCCATTGCACATGTCCAATTAACGCTATACATTAAAGGATTTGAATTTATCCAATTATTGATGTCAAATAAAAATTTCTTAACGTACTTTTCATTATTTGTCATTAAATAAGCCTCTCCTAAATAAAGTAAATGATGACATCTATTAAAATCCCAACAAACTTTAATATCTGAATTATTTGAGTAATTAACTATGCAATAATCATAATAAAACTTACCCTTAGGCCATTCATAATTAGAAATAAAATCTTTATGCCAATTTAGTTCATCAATCTTGATATTTTTAAATCCAAGAATATCGTACTTGTTATCAATAATCTGATCTGCTTTGTGAATAACTTTAGTAATACTTTTTTCATCAAATAAATCATTGTCAAAGTAACTAAAATCACCAATTATCTTTTGAATTTGAAATTTAATGTCAATGAGTGGATAATTCTTTAAAGGTTTTTTTGCAAAAAACTTGTAAAAAAGATTACGCCATCTAGCACATCGTTTTCTTAAGACATAAAAGAAATAAAATAAATTCATTAGAACTTAATAGTGCAAACTCCAATATGTGAAGTTCTAATATCATCTTCATCAAATTTAATTAATGACTGACATATATTATCAGGTAAATCAACATCTTTACGTAACCATTTATAAATTAATTTTGTGTCAGTATTTGTAATATTTGAAAAAATATTTTCCCACTCACTACATCTAACTCTATTTCCTCTGAAGGTTTGTAAATAAGGATCAAATTTATCTTTTGGTATAGTGAAAAAATCAAATGGATTTGAGCCATTTATATGATCTTCTAGGTGAATACAATGTATCATATATCCATTTGGATTTAAATCAGAAACCAAGTTATCTAAAAGAGGTTTAATATCATTTACAGGCACATGTTCTAAAACAGAATTAGAATATATGAAATCAACTTTAAGATTTGTTTTTTCTTTAGCCAAATCTATAGGTGCGATATATTCAATCCCTAAATCTTTTAAGACATTAAAGTCAAATTTTTTAATTGACAATAACTTATCTAATCTAAATCTGATTTTATCGTGGTCATCAAAAGGAGATAAAACATCTCTAACTATACTTGTAATAGAATTATTGATTGCTGAATGAAGATATTTTGGATTTGCAAGTACATTAAAATCAGCGACATAAACCTTTTTTGCACCTAATAAATATAATACTAAAGCATGACTTAAAAGCCATCCACCACCTATTTCAAGACATACCTTATCAGACAATGATTGTTTTTTACTTAAACCGAAACAATGTGCAAATTGAGCTGAACAGATATCAAGTCTCTTAGAACCAAGAGACATTTTTTTTGAGAAATAATTATTATAAATTTTATTTCTTTTTATAAGAAGTTTTAAATCTCTGATCATAATTAGAATGTTCTTAAATCCAAAAACAAAAATACTATAATTTAAATCAAAAAAAATACGTATTATCCCCTAGTAACAAACTTATTTAATACTAGACTTTTTTCTAATTAAATTTTTAAAAAATAATTTTTCTTTTTTATTTAAAAATCCACCGAACCAAATTAATAATATGAATAAAGATAAAATTAAAAATTTAATAAAGATTAAGTAAAAGAATGATAAAACAAATATTTCTAGAATAGAATAAAATAAAAAACTTGTTAGTAACAAATAGAATATTTGCAAATAATTAATTTTTACAGGAAATATCTTATCTAAATAAACGGCATATATAATCAAAACAGAAAAAAAGCTTAAAGTAGTCGAGTAAGCAGCTCCCATATTACCATAAATTGGCACAAGTAAATAATTTAATAAAAGATTAAGTATTGCACATATAATCCATGCGTATCCAAAAATCCAGGTTTTCTTTTTAACTGCCAAGCCAGTATTAATCAGAGCAGATAAACCAATTATAAAATAACCAATAGATAAAGGAAAAATAACCTTATAGCTTAGAAGAAAACTTTCATCTGCCATAATTGAAATTAATTCTCTTGAAAAAAGAGATAAAACAAATATGAATAAAATTGTTATAACAGAATAAATTTTTATGAAAACTGAAAATTCTTGTTTTAATTTTTTTTCATTTGTAATTAAACTAAAAATATGTGGTTTAAAGGCTTTTTTTATTGGACCAGTAATTAAAATTGGAGTGATTGAAGCAATTTTATATCCAAGAGAAAAAACTCCAACTTGGGTTAAATCGGAATAATCATTAATAAATATTCTATTTGACATATAAGCAATAAATGAAGAAATTTCTGAGGGGATTAAAAAAATAGAAAAATATAACATTTTCTTCAAAATAGAAAAAGAAAATAACAGTCCTATTTCAGAATATGTTACAAATAATAGCATAACTAAACGAAAAACTCGTCCAATTATTTGAGCTTGAAGAATACCAATAACTGATAGATTTAAAATTACAACAAAGTAAATTGTTAATGAAATTGTTATTATAGAATCAATGATATTAATAATAACGTAAGACTTGGCTTTTTGTCTAACAATAAGATTTTTATCTAATAGAGTATAAATTGATCCAATTACAGTTGAAATAGCAATTAATTTAATGTATTGCTCTCCGTCAGATGAATCAAATATAAAACTTGATATTTCAGATGCAAAATTTAAACAAATTAACAAAACAAGAAAAGAAGTAGAAAAAATAAAAAGAAAGCTTGTTCCAAAAACAAGCTTTCTAGATTTGATATCATTTGAATCAAAATAAAATCTAGCATAACCATTTTGAATTAATAAGCCATTTAAAATAACTAAAATAGAACCAACCATATATACAAATTCTAACTCACCAAAAGTTCCAGGAGATAATAAATTAGTATATAGAGGAAGTAATAAAAACTGAATAGATTTATGAATTATATCACCAAAGGCATAAATTGAAATATTTTTAAATAAAGATTTCATATAAATATTGGGAATACCATCAAAAATATAATGCTTAAAATATAAATAATCAAGCTAGATTTATTTTTATAAAATGATAATTCTGTCTTAATTTTAGAAAATAATATTAACAAAATAGGGTAAGTAGACATTATAATATATCTCAGCTCAAGACTAACTAAAAAAATTACACCCAAAACAATAAAAAGAAAAGAGATAATTTCAAAAGACACAAAATTCTTAGAAATATATTTTCTGTAAATAAAAAATTTAACAATAAAAAAATTAATGTATAGTAAAGAAAATGAATGTAAATAATAAAAAAAACTACTGAAATCTATTTTTCCAGCATTCAAATAAATATTACTGTATGTTAAATTTGGAAGGTGCCAAAAATCAGGTTTAGTAAGTGCAGTGATTAATGCATTAACTATAAATTCTAAAAAAGTAAAAGGACTAGAAAAAATCAACTTAATTAAACCTGCTACTCCTTTAACATATATAACCTGATTAGTGTCAAAAGGATTGAAATAAACAGCAAAATTAGTTTCTAAAATAAAGCCAAAAATATTAAAGGTTTGAAAATTAAAAAAACTAAAAAAAAGCAAAAAAACAAATAAAGATAAAAGAGAAGAAAATTTGTTTTTTGATATTAAATCTCTGTTAAAAAGAGCAAAAACTAAAATATATAAGATAGGAGTATAAGGTCTAACTAATACAGCTAAAGTGAAAAAAGGAATGGCTTTAATAAAACGATTAGTATAAGTGTATCTTATTAAGCCTATAAAGCCATACATAAAAACAATTTCCTTTGTAAAACTAACAGAGCTAATCAAAAGAGGAAAACAAAAAGCAAATAAAATAAATGTGATTTTAATTGATTTTTTATCTTCTAATATTTCATTTAAAAATAAATAAAACAATTTTGAAGTAGCTACAAATAAAAAAACATTAAAAACTTTGGCAAAAAAGGGTAAATATCCAAAAATAAAATATATAAAAGAAAGAGGTAATACAAAACCAAAAGGAATGTAAGAAACAAGTTTTACATCTGCATTTTGATTATACTCAATCATAGACATAGATTTAATATTAGATAAATCTAAATCAAAAATCCCTAATTTAAATTGTTCAGATAAATATTTAGACCAAATATCATAGTTCATACTATCAGCTCCCAACCCAGGATATGTAGTGAAATTTGAAAAAGCATAAAAATGAGTTGTTAAGAGTAAAAAAAATAAAAAAACAATTTGAAAAAAAACTATAAATTTAAATTCCTTAAAAGAATACGCGACATAATAAAATCCAAGAATAAAATAAAGCAAAATGCCTAAAATTAAATCTGAGTAAAAAGTATAATCAATCATTATTATTTGTAATAAATTTATTAAAAAATCTATTTAAATAGTATGAAATACTTCCATGATTATACATAATAAACGTTTTAATTTTTTTAAAGTATAATTTTCTACTTAATGACAAAGCTGGATTATTAAATGCTTGAATTACTATAAATGCTTTTTTAATATCATTTTCAAAACAATAATTAATTCTTTGTTTCATCATCATAGAGTGTAATCCATTACCTCTATATTTTTTAACACAATAAGCATCTGTAAAAAAGGCTTCATTTATATTTAGTTTTACAAATTCATTTATTTTGGTTTCAAAAAAAGACTTTTTTCTTATCCAACAACAATAAACAATACAGTTACTTGATACATCCTTACATATTAAGCCGATAAAAGTATCAGGCTTTTTTAAGTAATTCTTGACGTTCTGTATATATTTTAATCCACGCTCATTTACAACTAAATTTAAATTTTCTAATTCTTCGACATTCATAAATTTAACAACAAATCTGTCTACATTAAATTTTGTTTTATGAGATTGGATTTTTATTGAAAAAAAATATTCAATGTCGAAAATTCTTAGTATATTTTTTCTTATTATATCCATACTTTCAATTAATTTTAAAAAAATTAAAATCAAAAGAGAATTTTGTAAATAAAAATACGAAAAGAATAGTAATTTGATTTACCATATACTTATTTTGAAAAAAGGATTTTTTTAATTTTAATGATTTTTCTAATCATTTTTTTCATAAAATTATTGTGAGGTTTTTCAATCTGTAATTGATATAAAATATTAAAATCAGATGTCCATTCAAACTTCCATGAATAACGCCCTGTTCCAGAGTCTAAAACATTCCACCTAGGATGTAAAAAATTTTCTTTAAAAATTTCAAGATAAATGACTCTTCCAAGACCCAAATTAGCATATTTCGGATCATATGCTGTAAGTACAGAATAGTAAATATTTTCAAAAACATAACCAGCATTATAAATCATAATGTTATGGCTATCATCAACTAAATAATATGATAAAACGTGTCCTTTATCAGACATAAGTTTTATGAAATTTTTATTCTCAACATTTTCAAATAATGAATGTCTATGACGTAATCCTTTTTTATTTAAAAATTCTTTTTCGGCAATATGAATTTTTGAAAATTCATTTATTAAATTATCATTTGTTATAATTAGTGAATAATTGATTTTCTTCTTTAATCTATTTGCATACTGCTTAGCTTTTGACGGCACACATCTATTATAAAAATCATTATAATCATCAAATTTAGTTGTATTAATAAACGGATTCTCAATTAAATAATTTAAGTGATTATTAAATTTCGATTTAAAGATATAATTAGAAATTGGATCTTTATAATGAAAATGTGTGAGAAGAATTTCATCCCAAAGAGAGTTATTCTCTTCAATAATCAAAAAAATTTTTTTATATATCTTATCTGTTGTAATATTGATCGTGTTATTTATAAGAAAATTATGATAATCTGCTCTCGAAAGAAATTTAAGCACAGTACTAGTTTGCAATATTTTTTCTTGCTTAAATAGCATTAGTGGAGCAATAGCAATTAAGTTTTTATTATGATAGACACATATAATAAAAAGCTTATAACTAGGATGGTTTTGATATGATTTCCACCAAGAATAACAATAGTCAAATGTTGAAAAAAAAGTAGTATAATTACTTGTTTTTTCAATAATTTTCCAATCATTTTCTAAGTCTCTAAACTCACTTGTTTTAGTTAATATTTTGAAATCCATATTAATCTAATATATATAATCCTTCATTGAGATGATTATAAATCCATAAATTATTTTTATAAACTCCTTTTATAACTAAGCCACTTTTTTCTTCTATAATTGAAGATTTATCACTAGAAAAACTTAAAAACATTGAATCCCAAACACCGTTATATTCAATTTTTATTTTGTTATTAATAATATTTATGGTTGTGGAATCAAAACTTTCCAAGTAATGTGCTAATTTAGAATTAGTAGTATGCCAAATATCACTACCCCTTAAAATTGAATATATTTTTTCTAATGACAATATATCATCAAAAACATTTGGAGTTTGAATTTTACCATTAAGTGCTTGATTTTGAAAATGCTCTTGAATTGTAATTACAAGTTGATTAGAATATAAATAATCAAGATAATGTTCTATTTTTAATTTTCTATAATTTTTCTTTAGAACATAATAATATGATCTTAAGCCACTCTCTTTTTCTAAATAATGTTTAAAAGCATTACCATTTACATTAGATGGCAAATCTAAAATCTTATTTTCTCCTACATGAATATAACTATGTTGATTTTTGTCGCATTTCTTATTATTTGATAAAGAAAAAGCCCACCATTTAAAACCTAATTTATGAATTAATGCAAAAGAATCTGAGTTATAGTAATCATAGCCAGTAAATTTACCTCCAGACATGATATTTGAACTAAGTTTATTAAACTTAGCAAGTTCATCTTTAATGAGTTTGTAATGATTTAATTTCAGATCAGAAGATTCATAGATATATTCATCAGTGCAATCATTATTTTTATAAGAAGCATGTTTTAGTCCATGAAAAGCAAAATCAAAAGATTCTGAAAGCCTAGCAAAAAAATCTTTATCATCTACATTAAAAGAATTAGATTTTATATTCATTGCTGAATTAACAACTTTAGGGATACCTTCTTCTGCGGTTAATGGTAAAAATATGGTACCACGTACCTCGGGGAACTTATTCATGAAATTATCATAAAAATAACTTAAAAGAGAGTTTTTTTTAAATCTATTATACCCCCAATCACACCAAGGCAAATCATTATTTTTATAAGAAATATAAATTGGAGATAAGTCATCAATCATCAATGATGTAGCAGTTTGATGATTATTAAAGTATTTACATTTTTTCACACTTACTAAGGAATTTTATTTAAAATAAATTCAATATTTTTTACTGCATTGAACTTTTCATCAACCAATGTAAAATTATGATTAAAATCAATATTAACTTTATTTTCCATCAAATTAATTATCGCATTTGAAAATTCTTTAACGTTATAGGAGTTAATATATGAGGCATTATTTTTAATATGTTTTCTATAAACCTCAAGATTTGATAATAACAAAGCCTTTTTATAATACATTGCTTGAGCTATTCCACTACCAAATTCATCAGCTTTAAGTATTGAACAATAAACATTTGAAATAGATAATAACTGATAATGAAAATCATCTGTAATAGATTTTTCAATAATTTTAATATGAGAATTCAAATCCCATTCAACAATTTTAGATTTAACAAATTTTATAACAATATCATTACCTGAGTAACCTTTTACTAAAATAACTTTACATGCAATAGAATTTGTTTTTAGAAATTTTACAGATTCTATAATTAATAATGAAAGCTCCTTATCTCTCAAGGAACGATTATCATAAATTATAAAATCATCTGAAGAGTATTTGTTTTTTTCTCTTAATTCATTAATATTAGCAGAAAGATATTTCTTTAACTCATAATCAACGTAAATAAAATTAGTTGTATTTAAGCATAATTTTTTACTTATATTATCATATGAGTTTAACAATATATTTTTTGCTTCTATTGAAGGAACAAAAGTAAGGTTTGCACATCTAATAGCTTGCTCTAACAAGACGCTACCAATATTTCTTCCTTTTATCTCACTTCCATAGACAAAATTGAATTGAGGCTTAAAATTTGTATCTAACATTATATTTGATCTTACAGAAACTTGATGATTAAATAGTATATCAGGTTGAAAATCATTTATAACTTCATGAGCAAAAGAAATCAGTTCTTTTTTCCATAATTTTCTGTAAAATTTTCTGTAAAATTTTAAAAGAATTACTTTAAATTTAGAATAAGAAGGTATAATAATATCTTCAAGTGCAAATAAGGACGATCTTTCTTTATAACTATCAATAAATAAAATATCACAAATTTTGACTTCATGCCCCATGTCTTTTAAAACCTTATAAAAAATAGGTGAATTACCTCCAAAATAAACTCCGTTAATAAGAATCCTCATATAACATTGATTTCATTAATATATTTTTGCCAATCTCCAATATCAATCCATGATTTTTCAGAAACTGGAAATACACCTATCTTGCCATTTCTTTTCAGTATTTTTTCAAACAACATTGTTATATGAAAGAAATTATTATCAGGAATTTCGTCAAGAAGATGAGATTCTAAAACATACATTCCAGAATTGATTTGAAATGTCATTTCTGGTTTTTCTGAAATTGAAACTAACTTCCCTTCATTTCCAGTCTTAATTACGCCGTAAGGAAATTGGTGGTGACTTAAAGCAGAAACAATTGTAATTTCATTTTGATTTTCTTTGTGATAATGATAAATATCCCTATAATCCTGGTCAATAATAATATCACAATTTGTAACAAAAAAGGTATCCTTTAATTTTCCTTTTAATAATGATAAACTTCCAGCAGTACCAAGAGGACGATCTTCTTCAAAAAAATTAATATTGGTATTATTATTATTATTATGTTCCTTAAAATAATATTTTATTAATTCTGACTTATAAAATAAGGAAACATGAAAATTATTAGAACCAATTTTCTCAAACCTACTAATAATATCTTCAAGAATAGTTTTATCTCCCAAAGGAATAAGAGGTTTTGGTAATATATTTGTTAATGGCTTTAATCTAGTTCCTTTTCCTCCTGCCATTATAATAACTGGAATATTAACTTTATCAATATTGTCTTGATTTGAATGAGAAAAAAAATCTGCCCAAAAATGTACTTTAACTAAATTATTATTATCATCAATTACTGGCATAAATTCAGCTCTTTGTTCTAAAATACTATCCTTAATTTTTTCTAAAGAATCATTAGTATTTGAAATTAAAACATCTTTTCGAAGTATTAAACTGATTTTAGAATTGAGTTCAATTTTATTAATTATTGCTCTTTGGATATCACCAATACTCAAAACACTTAAAAACTTTTTATCCTGCATAACAATCAGAAGCTTACAGTTTATTTCATCCATTAATTTAAGTGACTGTAAAAGTGTAAAATCAGACGTAATTTTTATTTTATCTACTCTTTTCATGTAATTTCATTTTTTTATAAAATTTTTTATGTTCTAGACTTTATAACTAATAATTCCCAATCATCTTTATAAATTAATTTTAACTCATCATAAAACCATTTATCCTTAAACTTCACTTTATTTTTGTTTGAACTGTAAAAAAAAGATGAAATTTTGATTGGATATAAATTAAACTTATTAATAAAATTTAATTTAACAAACCCTCTTTGGTTGTATTTAGAAATAAAGAAAGAATTAATTTTTCTACAAAGTTCTTTTTGCTTTCCATTTAGGCCTCTATTTTTTGGAGATTTAAAGTTAATTTTTTTGTTTGAAAATTTTAATTCTAAAAAATTTTCTAAATTTTTTAATAATTTTTGATTATTATTTTCAATATCTTCTAAAAAATATACAAATGGGGGAGATGAAAATTTATTTCTAATTTGAATTAAAAGCTTACTAAAATTTAGTTGGTTAGTATTAAGAACTCCATTATTATTTTTTAAATCTAAAAATTCCTGAACTTTTAAAGAACCACCTCTTTTTAAATAAAGTGAATACATTGATTGAACCCATTTATCATGCATTCTAAAGCCAATAATAATTTTTGCATGAGGATAATGTTTGTATATTCTATTAATAGCTTGAAATCTATCACCATCCCAGACATTTCCCAATAAGCCTTCATCACTAACGAGATTAATTTTATTTGTAATGATTTTATTTTTAATTTCAGAAAAATTTGGCTTTAATATATAATTAATGTTTTTTATTTTATTAAATAATGAATTTTGCAGAAAAGTTGTTCCTGTTCTTGGCAGTCCAATATGAAAGTAAAGATTATTATGAGTTTTATTTTTCATAAAATTATATTTATTTAAATATGAATAACTTACAACTCATTCAAAATAATTTTTAATTTACTTGATATAAACTCTATATCTTTTTCTTCAAGTTTTGAGTACATAGGGAGAGTAATCTCATTATTAACAACATAATCAGTAAGTGGTAAATCTATATATTCATTTTTATAAATTGAGAACCTATGAACAGGTGGATAATGAATGGATGTTTGAATCCCAAAATCATGTAATCTTTGCCTTACTTTATCTCTAATCTGAGATGTTGAATCCTTTAAAACAATAGGAAAAATATAATTGGATACAAATTCATAATTATCTTTAAACGGAATAATTAAGCTAGAAAGACTACCTAATCTTTCCAAATACCAAGTTCTAACAAGTGCTCTTTTTTCTAGATCAAATTGAAGTTTTTTAAATTGAACAACACCTATTGAAGCTCTAATATCATCCATTCGATAATTAAATCCAAGATGCTCAATATCATACGTTGTAGCATGACCTTTTGCTCTTTCATAAGACATAGTTGACATACCGTGAGAACGAAGTAATTTTGCTTTTTTGAAATAATCAATATTATCAGTAACTATTATACCTCCTTCGCCAGTACTTAGGTTTTTATTAGAAAAAAAACTAAAAGTTCCAATATCTCCAATAGATGCTAGTTTTTTACCTTTATATTCAGAAAGAGGGGCATGGCAAGAATCCTCAACAACCTTTAAATTATATTTTCTAGCAAGCTCCATAATAGAATCCATATCTGAAGAAAATCCACCAAAATGCATTGGAATAATTACTTTTGTTTTATTAGTTATTTTTTTCTTTATATCTACAGGGTCTATAGTTAAATCGGTTAAGCTCTTAATATCAGCAAAAACAGGAGTAGCTCCAACATATTTTACAGCATTTACAGTAGCAGCAAAGGTCAATGAAGGAACTATTACTTCATCTCCTTCTTTGACGCCTAAAACAAGCATAGCAAGATGTAAACCGGATGTGCAAGAAGAAACTGTTAAAGCATAATCAACTGATAGAGAACTACAAAAAAGTTGTTCTAGCTCTTCACATTTTGGACCTGTTGAGATCCACTTAGATCTTAAAGTATTAATAACAGCAATCTCTTCTTCTTCATCAAAATTCAAGTCAAAAAGGGGGATTTTATATGACATTTTAATTATTATTTATTTTTGAGTTACATTAAGATTAATATTATTAAAAAGTATGCATTATTATAAAAAATAATTATCTTTTTTAAATTTATTATGTATACATTCAAATTACATTTTTTCATCTAAATTCTTTCCTTTATCAATATGATGAAAATCAGTAACATATTTCTTGATAACTCTAATAATATCTATTTTTTTACAATGTTTATTATTAAAAACTGCAGTGAAATCATTTTTAACTTCATCAAAAGAAATAGAAATATTTTTATTTTTTATATATCCTAATGAGTTAAAATCACTTAAATTATAATCTTCATTTTCTGTGTAAAATTCTTCAAATAGTTTTTCACCAGTTGTATCTGATTTAAAAAAATATACTGGATATTTATTAGATTTATCTTCAAAATTAAAATTTTTCGCATCTTCTTCAGATGATGCTAGATATGGTTCAAATCCATGGTCTTTTAAAAAACTTATTGCAATATCTTTAAAAAATATTTGATCTAAATTAAAATCAAGTTTTGGAAAAAAAATATTTCCTGAATCCTTAATAAATGTTGCTAATAAACAAATCTGTCCTGATTGTTTTGGGGTAACAAAAAAACGTTTTATATCATGTGGACAAGATAGTGGTTGTTTTTTTTGCAATCTATAATTAAATCCATCTAATAAACTACCATTTGAAAATGCAACATTAGCAAATCTTGCAGTAGAAACTCTAAATTCATTTTTCATAGATAGAATGAGTTTTTCCATTAATAATTTTGAAGCGCCCATAATATTTACTGGATTAGCAGCTTTATCAGTAGAAACGCTAAAAAAATATTTTGGAGGGCAAATTGAACATAGTTCTAAGAGTTTAATAGCACCAAACACATTATTTTTAATTAATGCTTCTACAGATATCTCATCTTTTTCAGATCTAACATGTTTATGTGCAGAAAAATTTGATACAATATCAAAACGTTCTGATTTAAATATTTTATTAAATGTTTCATCTAAGAGATTGACAGGATATGTAATATATTGAGGGTTATAATCTAATAAATTAGATGATCGAAGATCCCTAGTCAGTTCTGTTAAGCCATTTTCATTTATATCAACTACAACTATTTTAGAGGGTCTATACAGTAGAATTTGTTTAATATAATTTGAACCAATAGTACCAGCACCACCAATGATTAGAATCTTAGAAGATTCTATTGCATCAGTCAGTAGTTTTATATTTTTATTTAAATCTAATTCAAAATTTATTTTTTCTTCAAACATTTTATAAATTTTTTTTTTGCATAAAATTTAACTCTACCATTTATAAAAATTTTATTTCATAATATTCTTTATACCAATTAATAAATTTAGATATTCCATTTTCAAAATTAGTTTTTGGTTTATAGTCAAGCATTTTTGCTGATTTATTAATGTTAGCGTAAGTTTCTTTGACATCACCTGGCTGTATCGGCTGAAAATCAATAATAGCTTTTTTATTACATTTTTTTTCAATATAATTAATTATATCCATTAATTTTTCTCTTTTGTTATTACCCAAATTAAAAACTTGACATTTATAGTTTTTCGTAATAGCTGCACGTGTTCCAGAAATTATATCATCAATATATGTAAAATCTCTTATCATATTACCGTGATTAAATACAGTAATTTTCTTATCATGTAATATTTTATCTGTAAAAATATAGTAAGACATATCGGGTCTTCCCCATGCTCCATAAACAGTAAAATATCTCAAACCTGTTGTATGTAAGCCATAAAGATGTGAATATGTATTAGCTATTAGTTCATTTGATTTCTTTGTGGCAGCATATAATGAAATAGGATTATCAACAATATCATTTTCACTAAAAGGAGTTTTTGTATTCCCCCCATACACAGAAGAACTAGATGCATAAATTAACCCTTTGACATTGTTATGTCTACATAGCTCAATTATATTTAAAAATCCAACTAAATTAGATTGCATGTAGGTATAAGGGTGATCAATACTATACCTCACACCAGCCTGTGCAGCAAGATTCACAACTTTATCAGGGTTGAAACTTATAAATGCTAACCTTAAAGAATCTTTGTCAGAAATATCTATATTTTTAAAATTAAAGTTTTTAAATAAATTCAGTTGACCTAATCTGTTATTTTTTAGTTTTGGATCATAATAATTATTTAGATTATCTATTCCAAGCACTTCATATCCGTCAATTAACAATGATTTTGTAAGATGAAAGCCTATAAAACCAGCAGCACCCGTAACAAGTATTTTATCTTTCATTTCTACTAAATATATTTATTATTTTTTGGAAAAAGGGTGTTTAGTTAATTTATGTTTTGCCATAGGATGGTAATCCCCTTTTAAACCAATTGGATTGGCAGATCTTATATCGTGTGCAATTTCAACTGATGTTCTAGCATCTTCTATCCCATTACCTTGACCGCCCAATATACTTTTATATACTTCATTATGTAAATTAGTAAAGCCTGAGCTAAACTCTAATTCTTCATTCTCAATTTTAATTGACCTGAATGTTGTTTGGCCTGATTCCTTAATTTCTTTTGGCAATACATCAGAATTAATAGAAAGAAACCAACGTACTCTTGCTCTATCAAATTCTAAATAACCAGAAGCTCTATCATGAGTATGGAGATGAACAACATTAGCTTTTACAGCACCAAAAATCCAAGCAAGCATATCAAAAAAATGAATACCTATATTAGTAGTTACTCCACCAGCTTTTACTTCATCACCTTTCCAAGATGTATAATACCAATTACCTCTAGAGGTTATATAAGTAAGATCTATATCAAAAACTTTGTCCTTAGAAGATAAATCAATTTTTTTCTTTAATTCAATTATACTTTTATGAAATCTAAGTTGTAAGACATTGTATACTTTACATCCAGTTTCTTTTTCCATGAGCTTTAAAGGATCTAAATTCCATGGGTTCAAAACTAATGGTTTTTCACAAATAGCATGAGCACCTCTTCGTAAAGCCATTCTTATATGAGAATCATGTAAATAATTGGGACTACAAATACTTACATAATCTAAATTAATTTTTTTTTCATATCTAATTTTTTCAATATGTCTATCAAATCTTGCAAATTCAGTAAAAAAATCTGTTTTTGGAAAAAAACGATCAATTATACCAACACTATCCGACGGGTCTAAAGCAGCTATTAAATTATTATTAGTATCCTTAATAGCTGACAAATGTCTTGGAGCAATGTATCCAGAAACACCAATTAATGCAAAATTTTTCATTTTATAATATTTCAGTTAATATTTTTGATATATAAATTTGTTCAGATTCTAATAAGTAAGGATTCATTGGCAAACTTAAAATTTCGTTTGAAATTTTCTCGGCAATTTTGAAATCACCTTTTTTATAATTTAGATAATTAAAACATTGCTGAAGGTGCAAAGGCTTTGGATAATAAACAGCAGAGGGAACTCCATTTTCTTTTAATAAAGCTTGAACTTTATTTCTTTCCTTAACTCTAATTGAATATTGTGCCCATACAGATGTATTTTCTTGCTTAATATATGGTAGTATAGCATTAACATCTTTTAGAGCTAATGAATAAATATTTGCAACTTTCTGTCTTCTTAATATATCATTTTTATAATTATCAATCTTTACACCTAAAATTGCCGCTTGCAAAGTATCTAATCTTCCACCCATACCAATATACTGATGATGATATTTTTTAGTCTGTCCATGTATCCTCATACTAATAATTTTATCAGCCAAATCTTTATCATTGGTAAAAACTGCTCCACCATCTCCAAAACACCCCAAAGGTTTTGCAGGAAAAAAACTAGTAGTTGCAATAGTAGAGTAATTACAACTTCTAATTCCATTAGAGCTAGCCCCAAAACTTTGAGCACCATCTTCAATAACTGATAAATTATGCTGTTTTGCAATAAAATTAATAGATTTCATATCAGCCATTTGACCAAATAATGACACAGGTATAATTGCTTTAGTTTTAGATGTAATCTTAGATTCAATAAGAGTTGAATCAATATTATATGTTCTTTCATCAATATCAACAAAAACTGGAACCGCTCCTAAAAATGCAATTGTTTCAGCTGTAGAAATAAAAGTGAATGGAGTAGTTATAATTTCATCACCTGGCTGAATATTTAAAGCCATCATGGCTAACAATAAAGCATCTGTTCCATTAGAACATGTTATAGCATATTTAGCTCCAGTAAAATCAGATAATTTCTTTTCAAGAACAGCAACATCTTTACCCATAATAAAAGATGAAGAACTAATTACATCCGCAATTGCATTATCAATTTTTGATTTATGCTCATTATAAGATAAAATTAAATTTGCAAAATCAATTTTCATTAGAAATCTTTTTAACTATATCTTTTTTTAAAAAATAAGTTTCATTTGTTTCTTCACAAACTGCATAGCCTTCCTTATTAAAGAATAATTTATTACCGTACTCGCTAATCCAACCAATTTGCTTTGCAGGATTACCAACTACTAAAGAATATGGAAGCACATCCCTCGTTACAACAGAACCTGCACCAATTAGCGCATAATCACCTATAGTATTACCACAAATAATAGTGGAATTTGCACCTATACTAGCACCTTTTTTTATGATCGTTCTTTTGAATTCTTCTCTTCTTTTTACAGAGCTTCTTGGGTTAATAACATTTGTAAAAACCATTGATGGACCTAAGAAAACATCATCTTCACAAATAACTCCTGTATAAACAGACACATTATTTTGAATTTTTACATTATTACCAATAATAACACCGGGTGAAATAACAATATTTTGACCTAAGTTACAATTTTCACCAATTTTACAGTCTTGCATTATATGGCTAAAGTGCCATATTTTTGAGCCTTCTCCAATATCGTTAGGCTCATCAATAACTGCTGTTTCGTGAGCAAAGTATTTTTTTTTCATCAAATATATTTTATAATCTCAATACACTTTTGTTTCTTGGCAATACAGACTTTACATCAAAAATTATTGATGATGAAGATTCAATATTGAATTTTTTGTCATTCATAAATACAGAATGTGGTACAGCAAGAATAATTAATTTATATAAATTCATTTCTGGATTATTAATTAATGTAATGTTCAAATGCTCTTTAACTTCATTTTGATTAGCTATAGGATCACATACATCAACATCAATTCCAAAATCTATTAATTCATTTACAACACCAACAATTTTAGTATTTCTTATATCCGGGCAATTTTCTTTAAATGTCACTCCTAAAATAAGAACTTTAGACTTAGTCATATTTATACCGTTCTGCAACATATACTTAATTGCTTTTCCGGCTACAAATTTATCCATTCTACTATTTACTCTTCTTCCCGATAAGATAACTTCAGGGTAATATCCTAAGCTTTCTGCTTTATGAGCAAGATAATATGGATCAACACTTATACAATGTCCACCAACTAATCCGGGAGAATACTTTAAAAAATTCCACTTAGTTCCAGCTGCCTCAATTACATCATGTGTATCAATACCCATTTTATCAAACATTAGAGCTAATTCGTTTACAAATGAAATATTTATATCTCTTTGTGCATTTTCAATTGCTTTTGAAGCTTCTGCAACTTTTATTGATGGAGCCAAGTGTGTACCTGCAACTATAATAGTTTTATATAATAAATCAATTTCGCTAGCTATCTTGGGAGTTGATCCAGAAGTTACTTTTTTAATTTTAGTTAGAGTATTAATTTTGTCTCCAGGATTAATTCTCTCAGGACTATATCCACAATAAAATTCAGAATTATATTTTAAATTACTATATTTTTCTAAAACGGGGACACAATCTTCTTCAGTACATCCAGGATATACCGTAGATTCATAAATAACAATATCTCCTTTATTTAATAATTCACCAACAAATTGAGATGCAGTAATTAAGTGAGATAAATCAGGCTTATTATATTTATCAATAGGTGTTGGAACAGTAATAATATAAATATTACAATCTTGTAAATCACTTTGACTAAAAGTAAATTTAAGTGTAGAATTATGTAAATTATCTGAGCTAACCTCGAGAGTTCTGTCAAAACCTAAATTAAGTTCATCAATTCTACTGTGATCAATATCAAAACCAATTGTTTTAAAGTGTTTAGCAAATTCTATCGCAAGAGGAAAACCAACATATCCTAAACCAACTATACCAATCTTATAATTATTTTTTAAAATCATATACACAAATTAACTTCATTAAACGAAAAAATTACCTCAGTAAAAACAATTGAATTCATATTTTTATTTTTAGATTAAAAAATTCTTTTTTTTCATTTCAATTAAAAAAATCTTACTGTTTTATTAATACTAAATTTTACTGTTAATCAACAGCGCCACAAAAATCTAAAATTATTTGACGTTTTTTTATTTTTAAGTTTTTGAATTCATTATGAGCAACTAAAAATACAATGATATCTGCACTCTCAAATGCAAACTTATGATCAGTTAACTTATAAACAGAATGAGAATTAATATTTGGCTCAACAATAAAATACTCTTCTTCACTTAAATTTTGTATAAATTTTTGAACAATGTACTCTGCTGGTGATTCTCTTAAATCATCAATATTTGGCTTAAAAGCCAGTCCCATTAAGGCAGTTCTTGGCTTTCTACCATTTTTTAGTTCAAATTTAAGTTTTTCATTTTGAATTTTCTCGGCACACCAAAAAGATTTATAATTATTAACTTCTCTAGCTGTTCCAATGATTTTTGACTCCATTGGATAATCGGAAACTATAAAATAAGGATCCACTGCAATACAATGACCTCCAACACCACAACCGGGTTGAAGTATATTTACTCTTGGGTGTTTATTTGCAAGATTAATTAATTCCCAAACATTAATATTTGCCTTATCACATATTAAAGATAGTTCATTAGCAAATGCTATTTGAACGTCACGAGAAGAGTTTTCTACTAATTTACACATCTCAGCCGTACGAGCATTAGTGGCATGTAACTCCCCTTTTACATATTTACTGTAAAATGATATTGCTTTTTGAGTAGAAATATCATCTATGCCTCCAACTACACGATCATTTTCTACAAGCTCATACATTACATTTCCAGGCAATACTCTTTCAGGGCAATAAGCAATATGAATATTTCCTTCAAGATCAGGCCTTAATGTAAATATTAAATTCTGCATTTTTTCAGTAGTACCAATTGGAGAGGTTGATTCAATAATATATAAATCTCCTTTTTTTAAAAAGGGCACAATTCCTTTTGTGGCAGCCTCAACGAAAGATATATCTGGTTCATGATTTCCTTTGAAAGGTGTAGGCACAACTATTAAATAAACATCTGCTGATGTAGGTTTTGTTGATGCTTTAAAAAAACCATTAGAAACTGCTTTTGAAACAATTTTATCTAAATCTGGCTCAACAATGTGAATTTTACCTTTATTAATAGTGTCAACTACTTTTTGATTAATATCAACTCCTAATACATTTGTACCATGAGATGCTATTAGTGCTGATGTGGGTAATCCAATATACCCCAATCCAATAGTTACTACTTCTGCGTTCATTATTTTAAATTTTTTATAAATTTAACAATTCTTTTCGATGCCATTCCGTCTCCATAAGGATTGTGAAGCTTTGACATTTTAATAAGGTTTTCTTCGTTATTTAGTAAGTTCAAAGCACTTGAAACAATTAAATCTTCATTAGTACCAACTAATAAAACAGTTCCTGCCTCAACAGCTTCTGGTCTTTCTGTTGTATCTCTCATAACTAAAACTGGTTTACCTAAGCTTGGAGCCTCTTCTTGAACACCTCCACTGTCAGTGATAATAATCTTAGATCTATTCATTAGCCAAATAAAATCTTGATAAGCTAGAGGCTCAATTAAAAGAACATTCTTAACAACTGATAAAATTCTGTCTACAGGTTCTTTTACTTTTGGATTCAAATGAACAGGATATATGAGTATTCGATTAACATTATCTAATGCGATTCTCTTTAGTGCGTTACAGATTCTTTCAAAACCTTCTCCGTGATTTTCTCTTCTGTGTCCTGTTACTAAAACGACTTCTTGATTTCCAATCTGTTTTGAGAGATCTTGAATTAATATACTTGGATTTTTATTAGCTTTTTCAACAGACTTTATTAAAGCATCTATTACTGTATTTCCAGTAACTAAAATTGAATTATCAGAAATATTTTCTTTTAGTAAATTATTTTTTGAAGTTTCAGTAGGAGCAAAATGATAATCACAAATTCTACCAGTAATTTGTCTATTAATTTCTTCTGGAAAAGGCGATAGCTTGTTGTGTGTTCTTAAACCTGCTTCTATGTGACATACTTTTGCCCCAGAATAAAAACTCGCAATGGAAGCTGCCATTGTTGTAGTTGTATCGCCATGTACAAACACATAATCTGGATTAAATTTTTCAAGAATTGGTTTCAAAGATTCAATTATTGAAGCTGTTAGTACATATAAATTTTGACCTGGTTTCATTAAATCAAGATCAAAATCAGCAATAATTTCGAAAAAATCTAAGACTTGGTCCAACATTTCACGATGTTGTGCAGTAACACAAACTTTGGTGTCAAATAAATCTGAATATTTATGAAACTCCTTTACTAAAGGGGCCATTTTAATTGCCTCTGGACGTGTTCCAAAAATTAATAAAATTTTTTTCATTATTTTTTATTTATCATATTTTTTGATGCTTGCCAAGTCCAAGCAGAAATTAATGCTTCTTTTATTGTCCTATTTGGTTGCCAATCAAGAAAGTTCTTTATTTTATTTCCATCAGAATATATTTTATCAATATCTCCTTCCCTTCTTGCTCCAATTGTATAATTAACTTTTAAATTATTTACTTCTTCAAAAATATTAATAATGTCTAAGACACTTAAACCTTTGCCAGTACCTACATTAAAGACCTCTTTAACCTTGTTTTTTAACAAATAATCTAATGCACTAACATGAGCAGAAGCTAAATCCTGGACATGAATATAATCTCTAACACAAGTTCCATCGTGCGTGTTATAATCATTTCCATTAATAATTAATTTTTCACGAATACCGCTAGCTACTTCTGTAACAATTGGAACTAAATTATCTACGCCATCATGTGAACAATCACCAATCATTACTGATGCATGCGAACCAATAGGGTTAAAATATCTTAAAGATACACTATTACAAATGTTTTCCTTTATTAAAACTTCACACTTCTGTTTTGTTTGTCCATAAGGAGATTCAGCTTTTTTAAATGGAGCAAGCTCATTAATAGGTAATTTATCTGGCATTCCATATACAGTACATGATGATGAGAAAATTAAGTTTTTAAATTTATTTTTATTTAAGCATTTTAAAATGACCTCTAATGAGCCTATATTATTTGTATAATATTTCTTAGGATTTGCAATAGATTCTCCAACTGATTTAAATGCTGCAAAATGAATACAAGCATAAATATCATCATAAAATTTAAATAGATTTTCCATTTGCTCAAAATCAGTACAATCAATTTTATGAAATGGAATATTAGTGTTTAAAATTTGATTAATTCCTGAAATATTAGTTTCAGAAGAATTACTTAAATTATCAACAATGATTGGCATATATCCGCATAAAAACAACTCAACAACCGTATGAGAACCTATGTAGCCAGCCCCACCAGTAACTAAAATTTTTGCTCTCATAATTTAACAAATTTACACTTACTTTAAAGAACATTTAGTAAGTATTAACACCTAAATAAAAAAAATTACTAATCAAAAAATGTTAATAAAAATTAAAAAAGAAATTGAAATTTACTTTTGAAGACTAAAACTAAAAATTTAAAATTATCTATAGTATATCTCCGCCACAATCTAATTGGCTCTTGAACTAATCGATAAAACCACTCTAATCCTATATACTGCATAAATCTTGGGGCTCTATTAATTTTACCTGAAATAACGTCAAAACTACCACCAACACCCATTATAAAATTTATACCTCTTAAATCTACTTTATATTTGTACAGAAAATTTTCTTTCTTTGGAGAAGTCATCGCAACAAATAAAATATTAGCATTTGATTTTTGAATTTTTTTTACAATTTCAAATTCTTCACTTTTATTGTAATAACCATTCCTATATCCTGCAATTAAATCTTTAGAATATTTGATCGAGTAATCATTTACAAGTTTTTTAACAATATTTTCTTTTGCGCCAAAGAAAAAACATTTGTATTTTTTTTTATGTGAAAGCTCTACTAACTTTTCCATCAAATCTATACCGGCAACTCTTTCAGGGATATTATAACCAAGATATTTTGCAGCCCATACAATACTCATTCCATCAGCATTAATAAGATCAGATTCAAGAACACTTTGTCTTAAAAATTTATCTTTATGTATTTGCACAACTTTGCCAGCATTTATTACGCAATGATGAATTTGTTTATCAAAAAAAATAGCTTCATCAATTTTATTAATGGTTTCATCCATTGTTAAAACATCTAATGGGATATTTAAAAAATTGATTTTTTTACTCATTAATTAAATACTTATAAATTAAATTATAATTTCTCACGTTCACTTTCCAGCTTCTTTCTTCTTTAATATATTGGAAACTATTGTCAATAATTTTATCCAAATCATTTCTGTTAATTACCTCTAAAATTACATTTTTTATTTCGTCATATGAGTCAGATTTAAAAACAATTCCATTAACTTCATTCTCTACAAGCTCTTTCATTCCTCCTACATCACTGACAAGTATTAATTTTTTATACGCCATTGCCTCAAGAGGTTTTATAGGAGTAACTGAATCCGTAAGATAACTTTTTTTTCTTGGATTAATAATTACATCAACTTGCCCATATGCTTTTGCAATTTCATCATTAGAGATTTTTCCTTTAAATTCTATTTTACTATTTGTATTTGCTAACTTTTTTAGCTTTTCGAACTCTACACCATCACCAAAAATTAATAACTTATTTTTTATTTGTAAATCATTAAAAGCCATGATTAATAAATCTAAACCCTCAATAGGACTTAATGTCCCAATGTATCCAAAAACAAGATTATTTTTATTTCTAGTAGAAATTTCAACCCTATCAAGATCAACTGCATTCTCTACAACTGTAATCTTCTTATTCATCAAAAATAGCCTTTTCTGTAATTGATTTTTAAGATTATTATTAATTACAACAATTTGATTTGCAAATAGCATAGCAAATGTTTCCAGAACTGTTATAGATGAAAAAATAAAATAATTTATCAAATTATTTCTTTTAAAGCGTTCTTCCCAAAGAGATCTTATCTCATAAACCACAGGTTTTCTTAAAAGAAATCCAGCAAATTGTGCTGAAAAAGCACAAAAAAACATTGCATGAGCATGAATTACATCAATATTTTCTTTTTTGACAACTTTATAAACTTCTAATGAAAAATTAATAATTCTAAAAAACTTCATTATTTGAATTAAAAAAGATGTTTTTTTCTCAGAAACAACTTCGTTTTCATTAGAAAAAGT
>NYVM01000024.1 GCA_002684605.1 Candidatus Pelagibacterales bacterium
GAATTTCCAAATTTGGACCGGGTTTTTTATAGGGGTGAAAAGTGTCAGATTTTATAGGAAGATACTTAAATAAAGTAGATAAAAAAGGTAGGGTGTCTGTACCTGCTATATGGAGGCCTAATTTGATAGGCACAAATTTTGCAGGAATTATAGCCCAGTCATCACTCTCTGAGCAGGCAATAGATGCTTATCCAAAAGATTATTTAAACTTATTACAAAATAAATTAGATTTAAATGACCCATTATTAGAAGAAAATGAATATGAATCCACTTTAATATTCGGTGGAGCAATCCTCTCATTTGATAATGAAGGCAGAGTTATAATATCTGAATCACTTAGGTCAGAAATTAAAATAAATTCAGAAGCTTTATTTGTTGGTATGGGTAGAAGGTTTAGAATATGGAATCCTCAAATTTTTGATAATTATTTAAGTAGAGCTAAATTGTACATGAATAAAAGAAGAAAAATAAAATCTTAATTATATTAAGCATAAGGACATATAAGTGACAAAAATTATTTCCAATAAAACTAATTTGAAAAATAGTCATATACCTGTATTAGCTGAAGAAGTTATAAAAAATTTAAATATTAGAGATGGCCTTACTTATGTAGATGGAACTTTTGGAGCAGGAGGACACACAAATATGATATTGTCTTCAGCAACTTGTAATGTTGTTTCTATTGATAGAGACCCATCAGTCAGTATATATGCAGATAAAACTAGAAAAATTTTTCCTAATAATTTTAAGTTGATTAATGGAAATATTGGAAGGTTAAAGTTTTTACTCGAAAACAATGGCATTAAAAATATAGATGGAGGAATATTATTTGATTTAGGTGTTTCTTCCATGCAAATTGATAATGCTGAAAGGGGCTTTTCATTTCGATATGATGGTCCATTAGATATGAGAATGGAAAATTCTGGACAATCCGCAGCAGATATAATTAATGAGAGTGATGAGAGAACACTTAATGATATAATTTTTACATTAGGAGAAGAAAGAAAGGCTAGAAGAATAGCTAATGCAATTGTAGAATATAGAAAAAATAAATTAATAACTTCTACATTTGAGTTAGCTCAAATAGTAAGGTCTGCAATAGGTAAAAACCCTAGATTGAAAATAGATCCCGCTACAAAAACATTTCAAGCTTTAAGAATAAAGGTTAATAATGAGCTGATGGAAATTGAAAAAGCTTTAAATGATGCTGAAGATTTGTTATCTCCTGGAGCTAGGCTAGTTGTAATTTGCTTTCATTCTTTAGAAGATAAGATTGTAAAGAACTTTATAAAAACTAGATCTGGATTAACTCCAAACCCTCATAGACATTCTGCAAAAATTTATAGTAATTTTAATAAAAATACTCCGTCTTTTAAGTCTATTACTAAAAAAGTTGTAAAAGCTGATAATAAAGAAATTCAAATAAATTTTAGATCAAGGTCTGCAAAATTGAGAGCTGCAGAAAGGCTCAATAAAATGGAGAATGCGGCATGATGAGAATATTTATTGCATTTATAATTATATTTTCAGTATCCGGTACTGTTTGGTCAATGTGGTTAAGTAGTGAAATTAAAAATGAAAATACAAAATTAAAAATTATTAATACTAAAATTATTAATATAGAAGAAAAAATCAGATTAGTTGATGCTGAATGGTCATTCATTACAAGTGCTAAAAATTTAGAGTATTTAAATAACAAATATTTAAAACTTAAAGCAATACCAATTATAGATATTTCATACATCACACCTAAAAAAATTGTTCAAAGTAACAAGGCAGATAAATTTCAAAAAATAATTAAGGAGTTAAATTAATTATGTATTTAAATAATATTTTCATCAACGCTATTCACTTAAAAAAATCATATATGTTAACTAAATTGGAGATAAAAAATGTCTATTAATATAAGTGTTCCTCCTACTCATGAATTAAAACCAAGAATAACAGTAATTGGAGTTGGAGGGGCAGGTTGTAATGCCGTAAATAACATGATTGCTTCTCATTTAGAAGGAGTCGAGTTTGTTGTATCCAATACGGATGCTCAATCTCTTGCAAATTCTAGTGCTCAAATGAGAGTNCAATTAGGAGCAAATGTAACTCAAGGATTAGGTGCAGGAGCAAGGCCAGAAATAGGCAGGGCCGCTGCAGATGAATCNTTAGATCAGATACTCGAGCATATTGATGGCACGCATATGCTTTTTGTGACAGCAGGAATGGGCGGCGGAACAGGAACTGGNGCAGCACCGGTAATTGCAAAAGCAGCAAGAGAAAGAGGTATTCTTACAGTAGGGTGCGTAACTAAGCCATTTCAATTTGAAGGAAAAAATAGAATGCGCTTAGCTGAAGAAGGAATAAATGAATTACAGAAATCTGTAGATACTTTAATAGTAATTCCTAATCAAAATTTATTTAGAGTTGCAAATGCTCAAACTACGTTTTCTGATGCTTTTAAAATGGCAGATAAAGTTTTATATTCAGGAGTCAGAGGTGTAACAGATTTAATGGTCATGCCGGGAGTAATAAATTTAGATTTTGCAGATGTAAGGTCTGTAATGATGGAAATGGGTAAAGCAATGATGGGTACGGGAGATGCTGAAGGTGATAATAGAGCGTTAGAAGCAGCTGCAGCAGCCATAGCCAATCCATTATTAGATGATGTTTCCCTTGCTGGAGCGCGAGGAGTTTTAGTAAATGTAACAGGNGGACCAGATTTAACATTATTTGAAGTAGATGAAATTGTAGATCATATTCGCCAACAGTCAGATGAAGATGTAAACCTTATATTTGGTGCTTCACAGGACGATAGTATGCATAATAATATTAGAGTATCAGTAGTGGCAACAGGAATAGATTGTGAAAAAAGAGTTGACCCTGTTGAAAATATAATTTCTGATGTAAAGCCTAATACAGATGTTGCATATACACCTGATAATTCAGACAAAAATAATANTTTAAGTAAACCTAATAGCCTTGATCAAGAAGACTCTAAATTAGAAGATATCAATGTTGCTAGTGCTGAAGTAATAGAAAAAGTAACTGAAGCGAAACCGGAATCTTTTATACCACCTGAGCCTGAATTTATAGAAAAAGAAATAATAGCTCCTATAGAAATTAAGATAGATCCATTNACTGAAGCAGAAGTTCTGAATGCATCTTCTAATATANAGGTTAATACTGAAGAAAANGAGCAGGCAGAAAAAAAAGAAACAGAAAGCTTAATTAAACGTTTTACAGGAAAATCAATATTTGGAAACTCAAATAAGAATAATAGTGAANTTAATAAAAATAATGAAGGTTCTCAAAATGAGTTAGATGAAAANATATTAGAAAAACAAAAAGAAATAAATAANGAATTATCATTNTCNCCAGAGATTTCAATGAAGAGTAATGAAAATATTTCTAAAGAAGATACCTTAGATATACCTGCTTTTTTAAGAAGACAGCGCGAATAATTTTAGTATACTTGAGGTAAAATTTGTTAGATGTTGATAAAAGTATTAAAGTTGATGGATTAGAAAAATCAATAATAGATAAGTGTAAACAAAGAATAATAGCTATAGCTGTTATATTTTTTGTATCTTTGATCATAGTAAATATTAAATTAATTGATACTTCTAAGCCTTTAAAAGCAAAAGAACAAATTGTTAGGGATATTAAAAAAGCTAATAAAAGAGGAAATATCTTAGATAGGAATGGCGCTTTACTAGCTATATCTATGCCAAGTTGGTCTTTATATAAAAATAGAGATATAGTATATGACCTAGATAAAGCTAAAAAAAATATATTGAAGATAATACCAAGTTTAAGTGAAGATAATCTAGAAATATGGTTAAAATCTAAAAAAAATTTTCAGTATATTGCAAGACACTTAACTCCTGAAATTGCTAAAGAAGTAAATAAACTAGGGCAACCTGCACTTAAGTTTCAAAAGGAATACCTAAGGGTATATCCATTGAATGATGAAGTTAGTCATATAGTGGGTTATACGGGAATAGATAAAAATGGTTTAGCAGGCATAGAGCTTAAATATAATAATATATTAAATACGGGAAAAGATATATTCTTAACCTTAGATTCTAGAATACAGTATAAAATATTTAATATTTTGCAGAATGGAATTTCCATTTACAAATATAAAGGTGCTGTTGGTATAGTTATAGATGTTAATACGGGAGAAGTGCTATCTGGGGTTAGTATTCCAAGTTTCAATCCTAATGTATATCATTCAATAGATATTACACCTAATCAAATTACAGGATCTAATTTTGAACTTGGATCTGTTTTTAAAGCTATTACATTTGCTTCAGCATTAAATGAAAATATCATAAATATGAAAAGTCAATTTGATGCAAGTGAACCAATAAAAATAGGTAAATATTATATCAAAGATTTTCATCCAGAAGAAAGAACCTTAGATTTAGAAGAAGTATTTATACATTCCTCTAATATAGGTTCGGCTCTAATAGCCTTAAAGTTGGGAAAAGATAAACAATCAGATTATTTTAAAAAATTAGGTTTAAATGATATTATAGAAAGCGGAATACCTGAAGTTCAATACCCAACTTTTCCTTCCAGGAATAAGATAAGCGATATACATGTAGCTACGATGTCTTATGGACATGGTATAGCTGTAAGCCCTTTAAATATTATTTCAGCGCTAGCTGCCACCGTAAATGGAGGAGAGTATATTAAGCCAGCAGTTGTAATAGATCCAAAGCTATTAGGCAGATCTAGAATAAAAGTATTTGATAAAGATGTAAGTAATATAATGAAAAAGCTTTATAAAAGTAATACAGAAATTGGTACAGCTAAAAAAATGAAATCCATGACATATCTAGTTGGAGCAAAGACAGGGACTGCAAATAAAAATGATGGAAGTAAATATAGCAAAAAAAAAGTAGTATCCTCTTTGATTACTTTCTTTCCAATTAATAATCCTAAATATGCATTATTTATATTGCTAGATGAACCTAAGGCAACAGGAAGCGTGCTGGGAAGAACGCCTGGTTTCAATGCAGTACCGTTATCTATAAATATAATAAATGAAATAGCACCTATACTAGGTATAAAAAGCACTATAAATGCAGAGTTATAAAAATCGATGATAAAATTACATAGTTTAATACCTAAAGAAATAATAGATAAATATAAAATAAAAAATTTATCAACTAAAGGAATTACATGCGACTCAAGAAAAATTAAAAAAGGTTATATTTTTGCAGTATTAATAGGATCTAATAAAAATGGNCTACATTATGTTAACGAAGCAATTAGAAATGGGGCAGTAGCATTATTAATTGATGAAAAGAATTTAAAACAAGTTAAGCATAATATAAANATTTTAACTATACCTACTTTAATAGCTAGAAAAATGTATGCGCAAATTTGCAATAAATTTTATAAATATAAATTTGATAATATCATAGCTATAACAGGTACAAATGGAAAAACTTCGGTTGCATGGTTTACNAATAACTTAATAAAAATATTAGGCATAAATTCTGCTTCAATAGGAACATTAGGTGTGCATCATAAATCGCTTTCAAAATTAAACAATTTAACAACTCCTGAATCAGAAGTGCTAATTGCCACATTGGTAAAGTTATATAATAAAAAAGTTAAAAATATAATTATTGAAGCTTCTAGTCACGGNTTAGATCAATATAGGCTAGATGGTATTAATTTTAATATTGTAGTCATAACTTCTTTAAGTAGAGACCATTTAGATTATCACAAAAATTTTAAAAATTATAAAAGAGCAAAATTAAGATTGTTTTATGAGTTAGCTAATAAAGGAGTAGCTATTATTAATGAATGCGTTCCAAAGTATAAAGATTTCATTGAAGCTGCAAAAATTAATAATCTCAAAATAATAACTATAGGCAATTCTAAATCATCTAATTGGAAATTTAAAATTATAAATATTCATAGGGCAAAGCAAGAAATAGAAGTAAGCTATAATAATAAAAAAACTGTTATNTTCTCTAAACTTATTGGAGAATATCAAATTAATAATTTGATCACATCAATTTCTATATTAATAGAAATGGGTTTTAAAAGACAAACAGTAGAGGATGTAATTGGGAAGTTAAAACCTCCTCCTGGCAGATTAGAACTTATAAAAGATAATAATGATAAAAAGATATATGTAGATTTTGCCCATACTCCAGATGCATTAAAAAATGTACTATTATCAATAAGGCCATATGTTAATAAAAAGTTATATTTAATTTTAGGTTGTGGCGGAGATAGAGATAAAGGCAAAAGAGCTTTAATGGGAAAAATAGCAAATAATTATGCGGATAAAATAATTATTACAGATGACAATCCGCGTTATGAAAATCCTAAATCTATAAGAAAACAGATAATAGATTTTTGTCCTAATAGTATAGAAATAGCAGGTAGAGGTGATGCTATNAAATATGCTATTAGTAATTTACAAAAAGGTGATGTTTTATTAATTGTAGGTAAGGGCCACGAAAATTATCAAGAAATAAACGGAAAATTTTTAAAATTTTCTGATAAAAAAATAATTAAAACATTAATTGGGGTNAATTAGTATTATGCTTGATCAAGATAATATTTTATGGAGCTCTAATGAAGTAGCTGAAGCTTTAGGGCAAAAAATAGGGTCTAGCTGGTATTGCACAGGGTTAGAGTTTGACAGTAGAAAAGTTAAAAAAGGAAGTATTTTTTTTGCATTTTCTGGAAAAAAATTAGATGGTCATAATTTTATAAGTGATGCGATAAAGNTGGGAGCAGTTGCAGTAATTGTTCATAATTCTTTTATGTCAGAAAAATATAATAATAAATTAATTAAAGTAGCTGATGTTTATAAATCTCTATTATTATTAGCCTCTTATGCAAGAAAAAGAATTAATATAAAATGTAANATTATAGCGATTACAGGCAGTGCTGGAAAAACGTCTACTAAAGAAATCATAAAAAGTGGTCTTGATANCATAGGAGNAACTTATGCTAATCCAGATAGTTATAATAACCATGTTGGTGTGCCATATTCCTTAGCAAATATGAGTCGTAGTTCGGAATTTGGTATATTTGAAATAGGAATGAATAATGCTAATGAAATTCGNAAACTAAGTAAACTCGTAAAGCCTAATATAGTTATAATTACTAATGTCTCTGAAGCACATATAGGAAATTTTAAATCAATAAAAGATGTAATCAAAGCTAAGGCAGAAATATTTGAAGGATTAATAGAGAATGGAAATATTTTAATTAATAGAGATTTTGAATATTATAATGAAATAATGGAATATAGTAAAAATATTAAGAATATTAATATATTAACATATGGGTTAAATAATTCAGCAAATATTTGTTTGGTTAATCGTCAAATAATTAAAGGAGGTCAAATAATTACGGCATTAGTTGATAGAAAAAAATACAAGTATAATATTAATATCGATGGAATGCATCAAGCTATAAACTCTTTAGCAGTATTAGGAGTATTAGTAATTACCAAATCTAATATTGAAAAAGGAATAAATAATTTATATAAATCTATTATTCCAACAGGAAGAGGAAATAGGCATAACTTAAGTATAGGTAGTCAAAAATCTTTACTTATTGACGATAGTTACAATGCCAATCCTAGTTCTGTAATTGCTTCTTTAAAATCATTACATGAAATAGCAAAAAACAATAGGAAAGTTTTAATATTAGGAGAAATGGGAGAGTTAGGTAAATTTTCATTATCACTNCATAAAAATTTATTTAGATACTTAATCAGTACGAAGATAAACTTAGTAATATTTGTAGGTAAGAATACTAAAGGCCTATATGATGTATCTAAAAGTAAAATAGAATGTACTTGGGCAATAGATTCCGAACAAGTTATTAAAACAGGTAAAATGGATATAATTAAACCCATGGATACAATNTTAGTAAAAGGTTCTAGATATATGAAAATGGAAGTTATAGTTAATTATTTAATAGCTAAATATAAAACAAAGGTAGCAGACTAACGTGTTATATTCTTTTCTTAAATCTTTTATTGAAGACTATAGTTTCTTAAATATAGTTGTCTACCTATCTTTTAGGAGTGGAGCNGCTTTANTAACATCACTATCTATAGTTTTTATTTTTGCTCCAAAAATTATAGATTGGCTAAAAGCAAATCAAAAAGCAGGACANCCTATAAGAGAAGATGGNCCATCTTGGCATATAGAAATGAAAAGAGGTACGCCCACTATGGGCGGTGTAATAATATTAGGAGCGCTAATTATATCAACTTTATTATGGGCTGATTTAAGTAATGTATATATATGGATTGTATTGTATATTACCTTTGGTTTTGGATTGATAGGTTTTATAGATGATTACTTAAAAGTTTCTAAAAATAATCATAAAGGATTATCCGGTAGGCTGAAGCTTATATTTCAGTTTAGTATCGTAATTGCGGCAACTATATGGATATATATGATATCTGATAAGGCCTTACAAGGAATTTTAGCTTTCCCATTTGCAAAAAATTATACAATATATTTGGGCATAGTTCTTTGGTGTATTTTTACTAGTTTAGTAGTTATTGGTTCATCTAATGCGGTAAATTTAACAGATGGATTAGATGGGTTAGCAATAGTNCCTATAATTATAGCTGCNGGAGTATTTGGNATAATAGCCTATTTAGTTGGCAATACAATATTTTCTAACTACCTAAATTTGTTTTATATAGAAGGTAGTGGAGAATTGTTAATTTTATGTTCAAGCTTAGTTGGGGCAGGAATAGGATTTTTATGGTTTAACGCACCTCCGGCAAGCGTTTTTATGGGAGATACAGGTTCATTATCTACAGGAGCAGCCTTAGGTATAATTAGCGTTATAACAAAGCATGAGATAGTATTAGCCATAGTTGGTGGACTATTTGTATTAGAAGCAGTTTCAGTAATTGTTCAAGTTTTATCATTTCAACTAACTGGTAAGAGAATTTTTAAAATGGCACCATTACATCATCATTTTGAAAAAAAAGGATGGTCAGAATCTACGGTTGTAATTAGGTTTTGGATAATAGCAGTTATATTAGGCCTTATAGGTCTAGTAACTCTTAAATTAAGATAANATGAACAATAGAANAAATAAAAAAGTAGGTATACTAGGCCTAGGAATGTCTGGCAAATCAGCTATTAATTACTACAAAGCAAAATCTATAGAAATAATNGCTTGGGATGATTTAGAAGTTACAAGAAAAAGGTTTNTAAATCATAATATTTTAATTAAAGACTTAAATAATCTAAAAAATATTAAATTAATAAACAAGNTATTTGTAAGTCCAGGTATAAAACCTAATCATTCGGTTTTACTATTAGCTAAGAAATTAAATATAAAAATTACAGGTGATTTAGATATATTCTGGAAGGAAAAATCTAATGAAAAAAATAGATTTATTTTTATTACAGGATCTAATGGTAAATCCACAGTAACAACAATGTTATTTCATTTACTGAAAGCAAATAAATATCAAGCTGTTTTAGCAGGAAATATTGGTGTTCCAGTATTAAGTTTAAAACCTAATAAAAAAATAACAAACTATATTGTAGAAGCTTCATCATACCAATTAGCATTGGCTAAAGAATTAAAACCAAATATAGCAATCTTAACAAATATAACTCCAGACCATATTGAATGGCATGGAAGTATGAATAAATATATAGCAGCAAAAGAAAAATTATTTTTAAAACAAGATGATAATGATTTAGCTATAATAAATATTGATAATAAATATGGTTTAACCTTTTTTAATAAGCTTAATAAAAAAGAAATAAAACCTAAAATTATAAAAATTTCATTAAAAAAGCAGCTAGATAATAGTATTTATTTATACAAAAATAATATTATAGATAACTTAAATAATAAAAAAANATTAATCGGAAAAATACAAAATTTAACTTTACTTAAAGGAATGCATAATGTTGAAAATATATTATCTACTATTGCTGCATCTATNCATATGGGATTAACACATGATCAGATAAGAGAACAGCTTCCTAAATATGAGGGTTTACCAAATAGATTAGAAATAATTTATAAAGATAATAATTTAGAAATAATTAATGATTCTAAAGCCACTAATTTAGAGTCATGCAAAGTTGCTCTAAGTTGCTTTAATAAAGTTATATGGATAGCGGGAGGTAGAAGAAAAAAAGAAGATTTTAAATATTTGCTTGATAATATAAAAAATATTAAGGCTGGCTTTTTTATAGGTGAATCTGGAGATGATTTTTTAAGTTATTTTAATAATTATTTTTATTGTGAAAACTCTATTAGTATTAATATCGCAATAAAGACTGCAATAAATTTTTCTAAAACTATTAAGGGTAAAAAAGCCATATTATTTTCTCCTGGATGCTCATCTTTTGACCAATATAAAAATTTTGAAGAAAGAGGAAATATATTTAAAAAAGAAACGCATAATTATATAAATGAAAATTTAAGATGATTTTTATTGCAAGAAATGATAATGGTTTTTTGTCTAGATGGTGGTGGTCAGTAGATCATTGGAACCTATTACAAATTTTAATTTTAGCATTTATAGGCTCTATTATGATATTAGCNGCAGGTGAAGCTGTAGCTGAAAAACATGGTTATCAAGAGTTCCATTTTTTTAAACATCATATTTATTATCTTATGCTTTCTATATTTTGTATGATATTTACTTCTTTTTTATCTANTAAAGGAGTTTTNAGACTCAGCTTGCTAGGATTTATTCTCTTCTTAATATTACTATTTTTTGTTATGATATTTGGCCCGGATAAAAATGGGGCAAGTCGATGGTTAATCATTGGCAATGCCTCTATACAGCCTTCTGAATTTATCAAGCCATTCTTTGTAATAGTTACAGCCTATTTACTTTCTCATAAATTTAATAACTTTAAATATATACCAGCATTTGTTTCAGGCTTTCATATATCATTGTTACTATTANTATCCATTTTATTTTTTTTGCTAAAACAACCAGATTTAGGTATGTCTATAATTATAATACTCATATGGTCAGGGCAGTTATTTCTTTCTGGTTTATTATTAAGATGGTTTTTATTATTATTTAGTTTGCTGGCTTCAGGAATATTTNTTGGTTATCATATGTTTGCTCATGTAAAAAGGAGAATAGATTGTTTCATTAATGATACTTGTGAGAGAATGGACCAAATAAAGAATTCCTTTAAAGCTTATGAGTCAGGAGGATTTTTAGGGAATGGACCTGGAGATGGTATAATTAAAAATAAAATCTCTGATGCGCATACAGATTTTATATTTCCTGTTATTGCAGAAGAGTTTGGAGCAATATTCTGTATGTTAATAATGGCTCTATCATGCTCTATAGTACTAAGAGGTTTAATTAGGGTTTATAAAAATAATAATTTATTTTCACTGCTTTCTGTTGGTGGACTATTAATTTTATTTGGACTGCAAGTTTTATTAAATGTCTCAGTAACATTAGGAATAGTTCCTACTACAGGTATTACATTTCCTTTTATAAGTTACGGAGGCTCATCATTATTATCTATATCAATAAGTATGGGTATCGTATTAGCTTTGACAAAAAATAATAGTAATAGGCATTAAATTGAAAAATATTAAGAGTATATTAATAAGTGCTGGAGGAACTGCGGGACATGCTCTTCCAGCTATTGAGATTGCTAATGAACTAGCTAGAAGGAATTATAAAATAATATTTATTACTGATAATAGAATGTTTAATTTAGTAAAGATAAATACTAAAGAAAATAGCAGTATAAAAGTTTTATGTTTTAAAGGCAGAGGCTTATATAAAAGAAAAATTTTTAAGAATTTAAAATCAATATTTTTACTATGCTATTCTAGCATACAGTCTTTTAAAACAATATTAATTAATCGTCCAATTTTAGTTTATGGCTTTGGAGGAGGTATAACGGTTCCTCCAATAATAATTTGTCATTTTTTTAAAACACCTATTATCTTGCATGAAGGAAATATAATTGCAGGAAAGGCAAATATATTTTTGTCAAAATATGCTANAATTTTAACAACTTTTTTTCCTAAGATTGAAGGAACTTTTTCTAAAAAGATAAAAATCAAACATGTGGGAATGCCTGTTAGGAAAAGNATAGAAAATATATATAAAAATAAATATCAAATTAAAGATAATAAATCGATTAATATATTGATAACTGGAGGAAGTTTAGGAGCAGAGGTTATGGCGAAAAAAGTTGCTAAAGCTTTATGTAGTTTATCCAAAGATATATTAATTAAAATATCTATTGTACAGCAAGTANGAAAAGAAAATATGGAATATGTAAAAAGTTTATATGAAAAAGAATCAATACCACATAAGTTGGATACTTATATTGAAGATTTTTCTAAAAGTTTAAATTGGTGTCATTTAATAATATGTAGAAGCGGAGCTGGGACTATAGCTGAAAACTTAATCGCTGGTAAGCCAGCGTTAATGATACCANTATTAACATCTTCGGATAATCATCAAATGAAAAATGCATTATATATCAAAAAAATTAAAGCATGCTGGATTGCTAGCCGTAATGAAATGGATGATATAAAAATTTTACGAAGTAAAATTAAGAATATTATTCTTGATAAGAAAAAGCTTTATCAAGCAGCTAAATCTGCCAAAGAAAATGCTTTTATAAATTCTACTAATACTTTAGCTAATATTGGAGAAGTTTTAATAAAGGAGTCTAAGTAGTTTATGACTATATTTTCTAAAGACCTAGGAATAATTCACTTTGTTGGTATAGGTGGAATTGGTATGAGTGGAATAGCTGAAGTTTTATTTGAGCTTGGTTATCAAATAACTGGAAGCGATATATCGATTAGTTCTAATATTGATCGTTTAAAAAAACTTGGTATAAAAATATACATAGGACAAGATAGAAAAAANATTACTAATGCTAGTATTATAGTTATATCTTCAGCTATTAAAGAAGATAATGTAGAATTACTAGCAGCTAATTTAAATAAAATTCCTATAGTTAGAAGAGCTGACATGCTTGCAGAATTAATGAGGTTTAAAAAGTCTATAGCAATTGGCGGAACTCATGGAAAAACTACAACTACTTCTTTTGTTAGTGCTTTATTGGAAGGAGCTGAGTTAGATCCAACAGTTGTTAATGGTGGAATAATNGAAGCATATGGAACAAATGCGAGATTAGGAAAAAGTGATTGGATGGTCGTAGAAGCAGATGAAAGTGATGGCACTTTTAACCGTTTACCGGCCACATATGTAGTAATTACAAATATTGATAGAGAACACCTAGACTTTTATCAGTCATTTGATAATTTATTAAAAGCTTTTAGAAATTTTATAGAGAATATTCCCTTTTATGGTGNTGCATTTATATGTACAGATTTTCCTAACACTAAAAATTTATTTAAAGATATAAAATATAGAAAGTTGATATCTTTTGGTTTTAATAAAAATGCAGATCTGAGAGNATTAAACGTAAAAATTAAAAATAATTTAACATATTTTGATATTATTATAAATAAAAATCATTTAAATCAAAGTATAATAATTAAGAATGTTGTTATACCTCTTCCAGGTGAGTATAATATTAGAAACGCTTTAGGTGCAATTGCTGTAGCTTTAGAACTAGGTATAAAAGAAGAGGTCATAAAAAAATCATTATTACGCTTTAAGGGAGTAGAAAGAAGATTTAGCTTTGTAGGAAATGTTCAGGGTATAAGTATCATTGATGATTATGCTCATCACCCAACAGAAATAAAAAATACTCTTAATGCAGCAAGGTCTCTATGTAGCGGTAAGATAATAGCAATTTTTGAGCCTCATAGATATTCAAGGGTTATAGATTTATATGATGATTTTATTAACTCTTTTAAAAAAGCAGATTATATATTTGTTACTAACATTTATGCCGCAGGAGAAAAATATATAGAAGGTATTAGTAAGGAAAAGATTGTAGAATCTATTAAAAGTACAGGCAACGAAAATGTTCATATCTTTAAAAATGAAGATAAAATGGAAAATGAATTGATAAAAGTTTGCAAAAAGGAAGATTTTATAATTTTTTTAGGAGCTGGTTCTATCTCTAAAAAAGCAAGAGCTTTAGAAAATAATATGTTAGAATTATTATCAGATAATAATTCTGTTAATTTAAATTAAAAGTATAAAATATTTATATATGTCATGTTTAATAGATAATGTACCTAAAGTTAGAGGAGAGCTTTTATCCAATGCAGATATTGGCTCGTCTTCATGGTTTAGAGTAGGTGGTCCAGCAGAATTATTATATTTACCAGCAGATGAATTAGATTTATTACATTTTATGACTAACCTAAAATCTGAAATACCTGTATTTGTTATAGGCGCTTCTTCTAATATCTTAATTAGAGACGGAGGTATTAGAGGAGTAGTTATTAAATTGGGTAGTGCTTTTAAAGAAATTAAATTGTTAAAAAATCAATTATTAGTTGGTGCTTATACTCACAATATGATGTTAGCAAAATATGCAAATAATAATAATTTATTTGGATTTGATTTTTTATCAGGTATTCCTGGAACTATAGGTGGAAGTATCAAAATGAACGCAGGTTGTTATGGTACAGAAATGTCTGATATTCTCATAAAAGTAAAAGTTGTAGATAGGTTTAAAGGTGTTAAAGAAATATCTGCTAGGGATTTAAAGTTAAAATATAGAGAATCAGTACTATCTAATGATTCAATAATAATTTCTGCTTACCTTAACCTTGATAAAAAAACTAGATATGATGGCAATATAATTAAAAATATTCGGGGTAAGCGATTAAAATCACAACCAATCGGACAATTAACTGGAGGGTCAACATTTAAAAATCCTCCTGGTTATAAGGTATGGCAATTAATAGATCATGCAGGTTGTCGAGGTTTAACTATAGGAGGTGCAAAAATTTCTGATATACACACAAATTTTATTATTAATTATAATAATGCAACTGCAAAAGATATTGAAACTCTAGGTAATATTGTTAGAGAGAAAGTATTTGATTCTACTGGTATTAGGCTAGATTGGGAAATATTAAAAGTTGGTTTTTAAAATAAGGAATATGTAAATTGAAGATTATGTTGCTGCTTGGAGGTTTTACAGAAAGAGAAGTATCTTTGCTATCTGGAAAAGAAGTAAAAGATGCATTAATAAGACTAGGTCATGAGGTTGATGAATTTGACATTAAAACACAAGATTTATGTTTAGCACCTTTAGAAAAATTTGATATAATATTTAACAGTCTACATGGAGGAGTAGGAGAAAATGGAATAGTACAAAGTATATGTGAGATAAAAAATATACCGTATACTGGTTCAAATGTATTAGCTTCTGCCTTAGCTATGAATAAAGTGTTAGCAAAGAAAGTTTTTTCAATGGACGGAATAAATACTCCAGAAGGTATAGTTTCTAACACTAAAAATATTCTTACAAATGAGCCTTTTTCTAGGCCTTACGTAATAAAACCAATAGATGGTGGCTCTAGCTTAGGAGTAAATATCATATTTAAGGAGACGAAATTAAATAAGATCAAAAGTAGTAATTTTTATGTCATGGTTGAAAAATATATAAAGGGGCGAGAAATTGCTGTAGCTGTAATAGGAAATAAAGTTATAGGTATGATAGAAATAGATTATCCAGATAGATTTTATGACTATAATGCTAAATATAACAGCAATAAAAATAATTATATTATACCTAGTAATTTAAATATGGTTTTAAAGAAAAAAATTGAAAGATATGCTTTATCTGCTCATAAAGTTATTGGTTGCAAAGGTATTACTAGGTCTGATTTTATAATTTCTGAAGAAGCTGATGATAAAGTATTTCTATTAGAGATTAATACTTTGCCGGGACTTACAAGACATTCCTTGGTACCGAAAATAGCCAATAATGCAGGCATTACTTTTGATAAACTAATTTCAATGATTCTTAAAGATGCACTAAGGTGATTAGATTAATAAAAAAAATTTTAACTTTTACAATAATAATATTCTTATTAATTTTATATTTTAAAAAAGAGTATTTCTTTTTAAAATATAAAAATATAATTGCGAGTTATGCAAATTATACAGGAATGTTACTTAATGAAGTTTATGTTAATAAAAAAATAGGTTCTAATGTAAATAATGATAACATAATTGAGGTATTAAACATTGATATAGGCGATCCTATTAATTCTTTTAGTATAAACAATATTAGAAAAAGAGTTAATGCTTTGTCATGGGTTAAAGATGCTAAAGTGTTTTTGAGGCCATTTGGCAAATTAGATATAGTGGTCTTAGAACATATCCCATTTGGTGTATTACAATATAAAGATAATCATTATTTAATTGATGAGGATGGCTTTAAATTTAAGGTTATAAAAGCATTAGATTTTCCAGAAATATTTAGGCTATCTGGAAATGGTGCGACTCTTTCTATAAAAGAATTACCACCACTTATACAAAAGTTAAGTCAATTAAATTTAGAGGTAGAAAAAATTGAAAGAGTAGATTTAAGAAGGTGGAATGTTTTTATTAANNAAGGGTTTTTTATAAAATTACCCAATNTAAATGCTATAAGTTCTATAGATTATTTATATCCATTAAATAATATGGATTATAATAACTTGCATTCTATTGACTTAAGAATTGCTAATAGAATTAGCTTGAAATATAATAAGGATCAATAGGAAAAATTATGTCTAAACCAAATTGGCTAAATTATTCATCTTTTACCAATAATACTATAATTTCTTCATTAGATATTGGTTCTAGTAAAGTATGTTGTTTAATAGGTAAATTAGATAGTAAAAAAAATATATCTATAATTGGTGCAGGCTTTCAAGAATCTAAAGGCNTAGTATCAGGTATTATAACTGATATGTCTGCATTAGAAAACTCTATAAGAAATTGTGTTGCTAGCGCAGAAAAGATGGCAGCTGTTAGAATCAAAAAGATTAATATAGGCTTTTCAAGTATTAATATTGATATAGAAAACTTAAATATAGAGATTGACCTTAAAGGGTCAATTGTTAGTCAAGGTGATCTAGATAGAGCCTATAATTTCCTTTCAGAAAAATATATCGCAGGAAGTAGGACCATATTGCATGTTATACCAGGTCAATATTCTATAGATGGAAATAAAGGAGTAAAAAGTCCATTAGGAATGTTTGGTGATAAACTTGGAGTTGAAATTAGTATAATTAGTACAGATCAGAATATTTTAAAAAATTTTAAAAATGTAGTTAAGCAATGTGATTTAGAAATAGGCAATATAATTTATACGCCCTACGCAATAGGTTTATCTTTGCTTTCAGATGAAGAGAAGGAATTAGGAGTAGCATTATTAGANATTGGATCTACTTTAACATCATTATCAATATTTTATAATGGAGCAATTCTACATACAAAAATAATTCCTTTAGGAGGGAATATGATTACTAATGATATCTCTCGAATATTTTCATTATCNATATCTGATTCTGAAAGAATTAAAATTATAAACGGTCAATTAATAGAAGAATTAGAGAATTCTCTTTCTGTAATTGAGGTTGANTCATTAGGGAGTGAGTACGATTCTNTAGAAATTACCAGAAAAGATTTAATTGCTGTAATTAANCCTAGAGTTAATGAAATAATAAACTCAATTAAAGATCAAATAATAAAAAGTGGTTATAACCATCTAATAGCTAATAGAGTTGTCATAACTGGGGGGGCAGCCCAAATGGAAGGGCTAATAGATATAACTAGTAAAATTCTGGAAAAAAAAGCTAGATTAGGAAAGGTAAATATTATTAAGGGAGTACCAGATAATATGAGAAGTTCATCATTTTCTGCAATCAATAGTTTGCTAACTTACTCAATGATAAATAATAATGATATAAACGCTAAAAGNATAACANAAAAGAATAAACCTGAAGGATTTTATGCTTATATATTAAAATTTAAAAACTGGATAATGGAAAACTTTTAAAAATATCAAATTGTTACAAATGTTACAATATGTGATTTCTCATTATATAAAATTATTGTTATATNATTAATGGTAATACGGGAAATATCTACATGCCAGATTCATTAAATATACCAAATATAAGCTTTCAAAAAACTTTAAATGCAAAAGTTTTTTGTCAAGGGGTAGGTTTGCATTCTGGCTTAAAAATTAAGATGGAAATATTACCTGCAGAACCTAACCATGGAATTGTCTTTATAAGAAAAGATACTCCGGAAGATCAAAAAATATTTGCTTCATATAAAAATGTAAGTGATACAAAATTAGGTACAACTATAAAAAATGCTGCAGGCTTTACAGTAAGCACAATTGAACATTTAATGGCAGCATTTATGGGATTGAAAATTGATAATGCATTAGTATTATTGTCTGGTTATGAAGTACCTATTATGGATGGAAGTTCTAAAATATTTGTGGATTTAATTAATAATATAGGTATCAAAGAACAATTTATTCAAAAAAGATTAGTAAAAATTATGAAAGAAGTTTCTGTTTGTATTGGAAGAAGTAGCATTATAGCTCAACCTTCCAATAATTTTTCTATAGATTATAAAATAGATTTTGAAGATCCTGCTATTGGAGTTCAAAACCAAAAAATAACTAATTTTGGAAGTAACTTTGATAAAGAAATAAGTTCAGCTAGAACTTTTGGTATGCTTGATGAGGTCCAGTATATGCATGAAAATGGTTTGGCTTTAGGAGGATCAATGGATAATGCTATAGTTGTTGATAATGGTAAAGTATTAAACCCAGAGGGCCTAAGATTTAAAAATGAATTTGTTAGACACAAAATTTTAGATTTATGTGGAGATATGTATTTATGTGGAAAACATATAATAGGAAATATTTCGGCTGTCTGCGCGGGCCATGAAATAAATAATAAATTTTTATGGGAACTATTTAANGATAAAGATAATTATCAAGAAATTGAATCCACTAAGATAATTTCTATGGAAGAAGTCACATCTGCTGTGGCTTAAAATATGCTTATATTATTAAAAATAAATTTTTTTATAAAATNTGTAATACTTNTTGTTTTATTAAGTATATATTCTGCATNGGCGGAAGAACAAACTATAACTTTTGATGATGGAAGTACCTATATAGGAAATATAGTAAATGGTGAAATGGATGGAAAAGGTTTATTTAAATCAGCAAAAGATAAATCTAATAAACAGCTAATATATTCAGGGTTTTTTAAAGAAGGAAAATTCAGTGGCGAGGGACGCCTGGCCTTTTACAATGGAGACATATATATAGGATCTTTTAAGGATGGTCTTATGCATGGCAGCGGAGTTTTAAAATACAAAAATGAGACAGAGTATAATGGGATATTTAAAAAAGGTAATAAGGAAGGTAAGGGGAAATTAATTTATTCTGATGGAGTTGTATATGAAGGTGATTTTAAGAATGACAAAATTGAAGGAGTAGGAAAGATAATTTATGAGCCTGGAAATGAATATCAGGGAGAATTTTTAAATAATTTTATGCATGGTAAAGGAAATATAATTTTTAAAGATGGAAGTTCATATAAAGGTGATTTTGTAAAAGGACAATATAGCGGATTAGGAATATTTATTTTCTCAGATGGCACATTGTATAAAGGTGAATTTAAAAATGGTTATAGAGATGGTCCAGGTGAATTAATCTATATAGATCAAACTAAACAATCAGGTAATTTTAAAAATGGTGATTTTATTGGCGAGATCACTATTACTTTTCCAGATGGTACTATACAAAAACNAGAATAAAATATTTTACATGTTTGGGTAATTAGGACCGCCACCTCCTTCAGGAGTTGTCCAGTTAATGTTTTGTGACGGGTCTTTAATATCGCAGGTTTTACAATGTAAACAATTTTGTGCGTTAATTTGAAGTTTTTTACCACCATTATTTTCAATAATTTCATACACCCCTGCAGGGCAATATAATTGTTCTGGAGAGTCATAGATAGGTAAATTATGTTTTATAGGTATATTATCATCTAAAATTTTTAAATGAATAGGTTGATTTTCTTGATGATTAGTTCCAGAAAATGCTAAATTTGTAAGCCTGTCAAATGTAAGATTGCCATCTGGTTTATCATATACTATTTTTTCTACTTTATTAGCAGGCTTAGTAGCTAAATGGTCAGCATGATCTAGATTAATTGTCCAAGGTGCACTTCCTCTAAAAATAATTTGGTCTANCGCCCCTAAAATTGTCCCAACTATTAGGCCATACTTAAACCCAGGCCTAAAGTTTCTTGCTTTTTNTAATTCCTTGCCTGCCCAGGAGGTATAAAAGCTATCTTCATAGTTAGATAATTCTTCTAAATTATCAGGAGAATTTTTTAAATTTTTAAAAATCGCCTCAGAGGCAAGAATACCAGATTTCATAGCTGTGTGTGACCCCTTAATTTTAGGTACATTTAATGTTCCTGCTTCACATCCTATTAAAGCNCCTCCTGGAAAATATAATTTTGGNAATGATTGAAANCCTCCTTCATTTANTGCTCTAGCACCATATGCNACTCTTCTACCATTTTTTAAAATATTTTTTATTTTTGGATGTGTTTTAAATTTTTGAAATTCTTGGTAAGGGCTAATATAAGGGTTTTCATAGTCTAGGCCCATTACAAAGCCAAGAGATACTTGTTTATTCTCCATATGATATAAAAAAGAACCTCCATAAACATTATTCTTCAGAGGCCATCCAGCTGAATGCATTATACTACCTTCAATATGATTTTTATCTTCTATTTCCCAAATTTCTTTTAATCCAATACCATATGATTGTGGCGATTTACCATCATCTAGATTATATTTTTTTATTAATTCTTTTCCTAAGTGACCTCTACAACCTTCAGCAAATAAAGTATATTTAGCTATTAATTCTATTCCCGGTTCAAAAGATGACCCTTTATCTTCATTTTTATCTATACCCATATCTCCTGTGGCAATTCCTATTACAGTATTANTCATATCATATAGAATTTCTTTTGCTGCAAAACCCGGATAAATTTCTACTCCTAAGTTTTCGGCCTCTGTAGCTAACCACCTACACATATTACTTAAACTAATTATATAGTTTTTATGATTTTTCATAGTTTTTGGAAGTAGAAAATTAGGAATTTTTATACTTTTTAATTTACTCATAAAGACAAATTCTTCTTTTATAACAGGAGACATTTTTGGATGTGACATTGTTTTCCATTNTGGAAANAGTTCTTCTAGAGCTTTAGTTTCAAAAACAGCGCCAGATAAAATATGAGCTCCTACTTCTGGTCCTTTTTCTACTATACATACAGATATATCTATATTTTGTTCTTTTGATAATTGTTTTAACTTAATAGATGCAGATAAACCTGCAGGACCAGCGCCAACTATGACTACATCATATTCCATTTTTTCTCTATCAGTTCTCATTTAATTTACTCTTATTATTTTTTGTTTATAAGTTCTATAAAGTAGTTATAGGTTTCTATATTACCTGCTGCAATCACTGATCTATCGGAAGCAGCTTCTTGTTTATCCCAAGAAGTTACTATTCCTCCTGCGCCCTCAATTATAGCTGATGCAGCAACAATATCCCATAATTCTAGGTCTTTTTCAATTACTAAGTCTATTGATCCTGCGGCGCACATCGCATAGCCCCAGCAATCTGTACCATGCCTAATATACAAAACATTATCAGATACTTTGTTATAAATTAATTGGTCCTCATCTAGAAACATTGCAGGATCAGTTATAGCACAAATAGTTTTTTCAATTGACTCGTACTTTCTAGTTTTTATCTGTTTCTTATTAAGAAAACTTCCTTCTTTACTACCCCATATTCTATCCTTAGTAATAGGCTGATCTATGAGGCCTAAAATAGGCTTTGTATTATACATTAATCCAATCATAGAGCCGAATACTGGAAGTCCAGCAACAAAGGCTTTGGTCCCATCAATTGGGTCTAAAACCCATACAAATTCTGCATTTTCGTTCTCTGATCCCAATTCTTCTCCTATTATGCCATGCTTAGGAAATTCTTTATTAATTAATTTTCTCATAATTTTTTCAGAGTTTATATCAGATTTAGTAACTATTTGTGGCCGCTTATTATTTTTAGTAGGTTTTATTTCCCAGTTATCTAGTCTACGAAAATTATTATTAATTTCATCTTGTATTGAATTAGCTAGTTGATGCGCAAACTTTATAAAGAGTTCATTATTTTTCAAAAGTACATTCCTAATTTAAATTATAATTTTTGGACATTTGCATGATAATATCATTATAACAAGCTTCAAGTTAAGGATAATATATTTTTATTAATGTNTATAAATTTTATATAGTATAATTTACAAAAATAACAACTACGGATAAACAAATGAATAAAATAAGTGTTTTTAAATTTTTTTTGATATTAATTATATTTTTTACAAGTATTTCATGCTCNACTAATACCAAAAAAGCTGAGTATAAGGAGAGAAGTGTAGATGAAATTTATAACTCAGCAATGAATTTATTAGATAGTAAAAAATATAAAAAATCTTCAGNAGAATTTGAAGAAGTAGAGAGATTACACCCTTATTCAATATGGGCAACTAGAGCACAATTAATGTCAGCCTATGTTCAATATAAATTGAATGATTATGGAGCAAGTATAACTGCAGCTAATAAATATATTGAATTGCATCCGGGAGCAAATGACATTGACTACGCATATTATTTAATAGCATTGTGTTATTATGAACAAATAAATGATTTTAGAAGAGATCAATCAAATACTAGTTTTGCTTTAGATTCTTTTAATAATTTAATAAGAAGGTTTCCTGGATCAGAATATACAAGAGACTCTAAATTAAAACTTGGCTTAGTTAAAGATCACCTTGCGGCAAGGGAGATGAATGTAGGAAGAACTTATCAAGATTTAGATAACTATATTGCTGCAATAAATAGATTTAAAATAGTAGTAGACTCATATTCTCAAACTAGTCATTTGCCAGAAGCTTTAGCAAGATTAACAGAATTATATTTTATGCTAGGTTTATATAATGAAGCTAAAGTATATGCATCAGTATTAGGTCATAATTATCCGAATAATAAATGGTATATATATTCTTATTCTTTATTTAATTCTAAAAAAAACAACCTTCTATCTAATATTAAGAATGATAAAGCAGAAAATGTAGAAAGTATAGATAATAATGATAGCAGCATATTCTTAAAGACATTAGATGNTTTTATTAAATTATTTGAAGATGAGGAGCCTTAGAAGCATATGTTATGCTACCTTTCTATAAAAAATATAGTTTTAATTGATAAACTAGAATTAGATTTTAAGGAAGGTTTTACAGTACTTACTGGAGAAACAGGAGCTGGTAAATCAATAATTATAGATGCTATAAGTTTAATACTTGGAAAAAGATCAGAGAGGCGTTTGATTAGGAAAGGCCAAAATGTTGCTAATGTTACTGCTTTATTTAAGTTGCCAAATAATCATATTGCAATTAATTTTGTCAATAAAAATGGGTTTACAATTACAGAAGAGATTATATTAAGAAGGCAAATCTTATCAAATGGTAGAAGTCAGTGCTTTTTAAATGATGAACCTGTTTCTTTAAATTTTATGAAAAAACTGAGCAGTCTTTTAATAGAAGTTCATGGCCAAAATGATCAAGCAGGCCTATTAGATAGCTCTAACCATATTAATATATTAGATAATTGGTACAATTTATTTAAAAATACNAAAATAGTCTCTAATACTTTTTTTTCACTTAAAGAGCATACTAAAAAATACAATAAATCTATTTTAGACTTAAGTGAGCTTGAAAACAAAAAGTTATATCTTACAGAAGACTTAGAAGAGCTTGTTAATATAGACATAAAGGATAATGAAATAGAAAGCTTAATAAGTGATAGAAATTACCTTATGTCTATTGAAAAAATTAGGGATAGTTTGAATAAAATAAATTATTTTATTAATGGTGACACTGATGCTAAAGGTATATATGAAAATTTAAGTTTAGCNAAAAAACAAACCTCTTCAATAGTGTCATTAAATAAAGAAAAATTTAAAGATTTAGACGAATCAATAGATAGAGCAATAATTGAATTTAAGGAAGTAGAAGTCGCTTTAGAAGATTGCTTGTATTCTATAGATGAGAGCCACCTTAGTATAGATGAAATTGAGAAACGAATATCTTTAATNAAACAAGTGTCTAGAAAACATAATGTAGAAATTAATGAACTAAACCATTTAAAAAATAAGATAGAAGCACAGCTTTCAGATTTATCTAATAATAAGGCAGATATAAAAAAATTAGAGAAAGAAAATAAAGCTCTAAGAGAAGAGTATTTTGATAAAGCAAAAACCTTATCCAACTTAAGAAGTAAAGCTAATATAGAATTATCTCATGCCGTAAATAAGGANTTTCCNATTTTGAAATTAGATAATGCAAATTTTNGTATAAAGATTAACTTATTAGAAGAAAATAATTGGANCTCTAATGGAATAGATAATGTTATATTTAACATTGAAACTAACAAGGGTTCTGGGCATGAACCAATTGAAAAAATAGCTTCAGGAGGAGAGTTATCAAGAATAATGTTAGCAATAAAAGTTTCTTTATCGTCTGATAATAATGATTTTCTTAATAAAAAAACATTAATATTTGATGAAGTAGATACTGGAGTTGGAGGAGCTGTAGCGGATGCGATTGGAAAAAGATTGTTATTATTAGGAGGTAATAATCAAGTGCTAGCAGTCACTCATCATCCTCAAGTTGCGGCGAGATCCAATAATCATTTTAAAGTTAATAAAAGCACTAATAATAGCTTTACATCTACAAGCATAAATGATTTAGATTTGAAAGAGCGTATAGAGGAAGTTGCCAGAATGTTATCAGGAGAAAAAATTACTGATGCAGCTAGAAACGCAGCTAAGAGTTTGTTTCTTAATGATAAAAAACTTTAAATCTAATTAATTAAGGATTGTTTGATGAATAAAAAAGAAGTGATCAAAGAATTAAAAAGTTTGGCATCTCAAATTGAATATCATGATAATTTATACTATAATAAAGACTTACCGGAAATATCTGATGCGGATTATGATAACCTCAGAATACAAAATAAAAATTTAGAGAAACTATTTCCAGATTTAATATTAGTCAATAGTCCATCTAATAGAGTTGGTAGTTCATTAACATCAAGTTTTAATAAGATCAATCANGTTGTGCCGATGTTATCATTAGGAAATACATTCACAAATAAAGAAGTAGAAGAGTTTCTAAATAAAACACGTAGATTTTTAAAAATTAATGAGAACGAAAAGATGGATATTTTAGCAGAACCTAAAATTGATGGTTTATCTGCAACATTAATTTATAAAAATGGTTTACTTATTCAAGCTGCAACAAGAGGAGATGGTAAGCAAGGAGAAAATATTACTGAAAATGTTAAAACTATAGAAGATGTTCCAAAGGTTTTAAAAGGAGATTATCCTGCAGAAATAGAAATTAGAGGTGAAATTTATATTTCTAATTCTGAATTTGAAAAAATTAATAGTGATAGAATTAAAAACTCTTTACCTATATTTGCAAATCCTAGAAATGCTGCAGCTGGGTCTGTAAGACAACTGGACCCTAAAGTCACAGCATCTAGAAAGTTAGGTTTTTTTGCTTATAATTGGGGTTTAATGTCATCACCTATTGGTAAAAATTTAATGGAAGTTAGAGAAAATATTAAGAAAATGGGATTTAATTTAAACCATCCTGTTAAATTATGTCTAAAACTTAGTGAAATGCTTAGATTCTATGAAGAAATTTATCAAAATAGATCTAATTTAGATTTTGATATCGATGGCATTGTTTATAAATTAAATAACTTAAGTTATTATGACAGGCTAGGGTCAACGGAGCATTCTCCGAGATATGCTATATCTCATAAATTTCCACCTGAAATAGGATTAACTATACTTAAAGATGTTAAATTCCAAGTAGGTAGAACAGGTGCTATTACGCCTGTAGCTGAATTAGAACCACTTACTATTGGTGGGGTCAGAATACAAAGAGCAAGCCTGCATAATAAGGATGAAATAAATAGATTAGGAATTATAATAGGAGATACTGTTTCTGTNAAAAGAGCAGGAGATGTAATTCCTCAAATAATAAATTATATTCCTAATTTAAGACCAAAAGTAAATAAAATAATTTCATTTCCAGCTTATTGCCCGTCTTGCTATAGCCTTTTGAAAAGAGAAGATGATGAAACAATTATTAGATGTGTAAATTCAAATGAATGTATCGATCAAGTTAAAGGCCAATTAATACATTTTGTTTCAAGGAACGCTTTTAATATAGAAGGGTTAGGTGAAAAACAAATAATAGAATTATTTGATAAAAAGATTATTAAAGAACCCGCAGATATTTTTTTAATAAACTTAGATATGAAACAAGAAATAAAAGCTAAAATATTAGCTTTAGAAGGGTGGGGGTCTCTTTCACTATCTAATATAATTAACTCTATTAATAATGCTAAAACNCAACCTATTGAAAAAATAATCTATTCTCTTGGNATTAGGCATGTAGGTCAGGGGACAGCTAAACTTATTTCAAAAAATTTTAAATCTTCTAATGATTTAATTAGTAAGATTAAAGAATTGGAGAATGATTATAAAAGAGAAGAATTTATTGAAGACTTAAGCTCCATTAACGGTTTAGGAGATAAGGCAATAATTTCATTAGTTTCCTATTTTAATAAAAACAAAAAACAATTTTTTAATTTAATAGATTTTTTAACAATTAGNGATTCTGTTTCTGTAATAGATAATACTCACTATTTATATGGCAAGAAGATAGTTTTTACAGGAAAATTTGAACATTTATCTAGAACTGAATGTAAAAATAAGGCAGAAATAGTTGGAGCCTTAATTTCAAGCCAAGTATCAAATAAAACAGACATATTAGTAGTAGGTTTAAATCCTGGTTCAAAATATTCTAAAGCCAAAGAACTTCTAATTGATATTATTAATGAAGACAGTTTTCTATCATATTTTAATAAGTAGCTCATATATAGGGCTTACATACTTTTTTTAACCATTTCTTTTTACCNCTTTCTAAGTGAATGGATATATTATTATATACAGAACTATTATAATTGTTGATCCATCCAATTTCTTCATGTGATAGTAATGTGTAGTTAATTAAATTTATATCAATAGGAGCTAATGTTAAGGTTTTAAAGCATAACATATTGTTATTTTTTTTATCATTTAGTTTGGTAACTACCATTAAATTTTCTATTCTAATNCCATATTTATTTTCTAAATAAAAACCTGGTTCATTAGAGGTTACCATGCCAGGTTCAAGAATAATAAATGACCCTTTAGATATTCTATGCGGGCCTTCATGAACACTTAAGCAAGAGCCAACTCCATGNCCTGTTCCGTGTCCATAATTCATAGCATTTTTCCATAAAGGAGATCTAGTTAATAGATCTAATTCATTACCGGTAGTTCCATAAGGAAATATAGCACTAGCAAGAGCAATGTGTGCCTTTAGTACTATAGTAAAATGTTTTTTCATTTGTATAGAAGGTTTGCCGATAGCTATTGTCCTTGTTACATCGGTTGTACCTTCTAAATACTGGCCACCGCTATCACATAGATAGAGACTATTTCCTTTAATTCTTTTATTAGTTTGATTGGTCACTCTATAATGAATTATTGCGCCATTACTACCATAGCCACTAATAGTTTCAAAAGAGGTGCAAATAAAGTTTTTTTGCTGAGATCTAAGCTGATCTATTTTATTAGAAAATAGCATTTCAGAATTTCTAGTATTTTTTGAATGATATATCCAATATAAAAATTTTGATAAAGCAATACCATCTTTTTTATGAGCTATGACGCTACCTTCGATTTCTGTTTTATTTTTAACAGCTTTCATTAATTCAATTGGGCAGTTTTGCTCTATTATATTATTATTATCTTTTTTAAGAATTTCATGAGCTAGCACGTAAGAAGTAGTATTAGGGTCAATTAAAATTTTATTATTATTTTTTACAATTTTATTAATTACCTCAAGTAGTTTATTTTCTGGATAAATTTTTACGTCTATGCACTCTTTTTTAAAATAATTACTGATTTCAGAATTTATACGTGATTTATCGATAAATAAGAATAGCTTTTGATTTTTAAAAATAATTGCTCTTGTTAAAATAATAGGAGTATGCTTCAAATCTGCACCTCTAATATTTAGCAACCAAGCTATTGCGTCAGGTTGTGATATTATATAGCTATCTGCATTAAAGGATTTCAATTTTAAGCATAACTTTTTAATTTTTATGGAAGCACTGACACCAGAATACTTTTTTATATGCTTTTTTATTTTAGTCTTTGGCGCAGCCTCTCTATTAGAAACCCATATTAAATCAATAGGGTTTTGTTTTAATGAAGTAAATATAAGATTATTTTTTTTTCCAATATTTAATAAAAATTTTATTTTAGATAATGAGTGAAGCCAAGGATCAAAGGCTATATTTTTTAACTTTTTTAAATTATTTTTTATATAATCAGTTATAGATTCATCAGAAGATAAAACTACTTTAATATTAGTATTTATAGTTTCATTAATGGCTTGTATAGTATAGCGACTATCTACAAAAAGAATTGCGGTATTACGCAAAATAAGTATTTCCCCTGCAGATCCAGAGAAACCACTAATCCATTCCAGTCTTGAATCAGATGGAGGAACATATTCTCCAAGATAACTATCTGATCTAGGTTGTATAAAACCATCAAGATTATTTGTCTTGAGAAAGAGTTGAATAGATTTTATTCTTTTTATTATATCCATATTTTTAACCATAATATATTTTATATAAAGTATATAAAAATTTATTGTATGTTTTTTTTATATTTATAAATAATATCAAATATTTTTTTCAATTATGAAATATATGCATATCTGCAATACTCAATAATAGCCCTTAAATAGATAAAACACCTTAGCCATGCTTTATTTATGATAAATTAGCTTTTATCCATGCGCCATACGCATGGCTATATCTTAATATTAATGTTAGTAAATAACATTTTTTGGCTCTATATAATAGTCATAAGTAATAATAATTTGGTTTTTCCTCCCCTTGATGATTTTTCATCTCCATATTGTCAAATTATTATTATTTAATAAAAATAGCAGCTTGGTTTTTCCTCCCCATAAGATATCCAAGCTGCTATTAAAAAAATTAAGGAAATAAAATGAAGTATGCTAGTTTTAAAGAATCAAATTTTATCAAAATTAAAAACGTTAATATAAGTAATTTCATTGCATTTAAATATGGTATTGAACAATATAATGTAGGTAAAAATATTCAGGCTAGATTAATAAGACAATTCATAAAATCAGCTTTTAATAGTATTTTTAATTCTAAGCCATCTAATGTTTATTATAAAAATAGCAAGAATTTCTTATCTATTTATTCTAAAGATTGGTGGAATATTTAATTACCTTTTTTAAGCAAAAGTGTTGACCAATTGTTTTTACTATATTGCATTTCTAATACTAAACCCATTGATCTTAATTTATTTAAAATCATAAAAATCTGAGAGTGTAATATTCCTGAAATAATCACTCTTCCTTTATATTTCAATTTTTTATTAATTAAATAGGCACTTTTAAGTATTGGTATAGCTAAAATATTAATTGTTATAAGGTCATATTTTTGCTTTTGAGTAATATTTAGCCCATCACCTTTTTTTATAAGAAGATTTCTATGTAAAAAGTTCATTTTGCCATTATAAGAGGAGGTTTTAATTGCAAGAAAATCTATATCTATAAGTTCTATATTTCTTTTCCATAGCTTTGCCATTACTATTCCTAAAATGCCTGATCCACAGCCAATATCTATTATATCTTTATTTTTTAGATCTTTATAAAAATTTATTTTATTTAGTATGAATATAATTCCTTCTGTTGTAGGGTGATGACCTGTTCCAAAGCCTGCAGCTGCTGGAATAATTATATTTTTAGCAATATTATATTTTAGATTTATTTTTTCTTCATTAAATATGAATCGTCCTATACGAATGGGCTCTAATCTTCTATTATCTTTAAATTTAAATTTCTTATTTTCTTTTTTTATTAAAACCAATTTATTAGTACTTATTTTAAAGGTAACTAAATATTTTTTAATTAAAGTAAAATTAGGCTTATCTTTAAAAAAAATATTTGTCTCAAAGAGTTTTGGTTTTAAAGTGTTTAAATTATTTTCCGCGTCAATTGATGAAATGCTTGCATTTAAAGATAAAAAATATTCTTCAATTTCTTCTCTATATTTATCTTTTAATTTTAGTTTTAATATCCATGTATATGACATAATAAAATATTACTAACTATATTTTTTCTATAAAGCTTAAGAGTAACTTTTTTTGTCCTGCTTTTTCAAAATTTATTGTAACTTTATCTCCATCTATTTCTAATACTTTTCCATACCCAAATTTTTGATGAAAAATTCTTTCCATTATCTTGAATTCACTAATTTTAATCGAGCTTTCATAATTTAATATATTTTTTTTTACAGTATTATCTGCTTTTAACCATTCTGAGGCTATTGAAGAATTATTATTAAAATTATTTGTATAAGAAGAAAATTTATTAATATTTTTTTCTGGAAGTTCATCTAGAAATCTTGAAGGCATGCAATCTATCCATTGACCATGGGTTAATCTAGAGTTTGCATTAAATATCCAGACATCTTTTTTTGCTCTTGTTATACCTACATAGGCGAGTCTTCTTTCCTCCTCTAAGCCACTTTCTCCACTTTCATCTATCGATCTTTGGTTAGGAAATAACCCTTCTTCCCAGCCAGGTAAAAACACTAATGGAAATTCCAGTCCTTTTGCTGCATGTAATGTCATGATTTTTGCTGTCTCGGAGTTTTGATTATTTGATCCATCCATTACTAATTGTATATGTTCTAAGAAATTTGCTAATGAGTCGAATTCATTTATAGCATTTACTAATTCTTTTAAGTTTTCTAGTCTTCCTGGCGCTTCTATTGAGCGATCTTTTTTAAGCATTTCAACATAGCCGGATTCTTCTAAAATAATTTCAACTAAATCTCCTAGCTTATTATTATTTACATCAATTCTCCATTTATCTAATTTTTTCCCAAACAATCTTATTGATGAGGCCGCTTTAGAGGATAATTCATCAGTTTCCGCTAATTTTCTTGCAGCCATTTCTAAACTTAATTTACTTGCTCTAGAATATTGTTCTATATTTCTTATAGTCATTTCACCTAAGCCTCTTTTAGGCTTATTGATTACTCTCTCAAAAGCTAATTGGTCATCCGGCGAATTCACTAATCTTAAATAGGCTATGGCATCTCTAATTTCAGCTCTTTCATAAAACCTTAATCCTCCTATAACTTGATAGGGTAAACCTATTTTAAGAAATCTTTCTTCAAAAGTCCTTGTTTGAAATCCTGCCCTTACTAAGATTGCTACATTATTTATACTATTATTATTTCTTTGAAAGGACTCAATCTCATCACTTATTGATTGTGCTTCCTCCCTTCCATCATAAACTGTCCTAACATTAATAGTGTTTCCCATATCTCCTTCAGTCCAAAGAGTTTTTCCTAATCTATTCTGATTTTTTGCAATTAAATGAGAAGCTGCAGCTAAAATATTACCAGTTGACCGATAATTTCTTTCAAGCCTAATTATTTTTGCATTCTTAAAATCTTTTTCAAAATTTAATATATTATTTACATCAGCGCCTCTCCATGAATAAATAGATTGATCATCATCACCTACGGCACATAAGTTTTTATGATTTTCTGCTAGAGTTTTTAACCAATAGTATTGAGAAGCATTTGTATCTTGAAATTCGTCAACTAGAATATATTTAAATTTATTTTGATATAGCTTTTTAATATCAGGTTTAGTTTTAAAGATAGTTATAACATGCAATAAAAGGTCACCAAAATCAACAGCATTAAGAGTTATTAAGCGATCTTGATAGTATTGATATAGCTTTGTAGCTTGATTATTAGCGAAATCTGTTCCACTATGATGTCTATTTTTTACATCCATAGGATTTAGACCCATATCTTTCCACTTTTGAATTATTGA
>NYVM01000025.1 GCA_002684605.1 Candidatus Pelagibacterales bacterium
TGAAGATTTTGCATTAATTGATTATTCTTCTTGCTCTAAAATTGAAGCTCAAAAAATAATTAGAGAGGGTTTAGATTTAATGGTTTCAGATGTTGGATAAAATAAATATTAATATATAAATGAATATTAGAAAAATTTTAGATACTGTAAAAAAACCCTTCGAAAAAGGTCAAAAATTTGAGAAGTATGCACCAGCCGTAAATGCTTTTGATACTTTTTTATTTGTTCCTAACCATACTACTAAACATGGAGCGCATATTAGAGACGCAGTTGATTTAAAAAGAACAATGATTACAGTAATTATTGCTCTTTTACCTGCTTTATTATATGGAACCTACAATACAGGTTTTCAATATTATTCTCAACTAGGTTCTGCTTTTACAACTCTTGATGCGGTAATTCATGGATCTACTAAAATAGTTCCAATGATTGCTGTTTCTTACATTGTTGGACTTGCAATTGAATTTGCATTTGCAATATTTCGAGGACATGAAGTAAATGAAGGTTACCTGGTAACTGGTCTTTTAATTCCAATGATTATGCCAATTGATATTCCTCTTTGGATGGTAGGACTTTCGGTTGCATTTGCTGTTTTAATTGGTAAAGAAGCATTTGGTGGTACAGGTATGAATATTTTAAACCCTGCTCTTACTGCTAGAGCATTTGCTTTTTTTGCTTATCCTACTTATATGTCAGGAAATAAGGTGTGGGTTTCTGAAGCTTCAAACGTTGACGGAGTTTCTGGAGAAACTATATTGGGAATGTTGGCTTCTGGTGAAAGTACAATCCCATATGATGTTTCTCAAATGTTTTATGGAGCTATCCCTGGTTCAATTGCGGAGACTTCGACTCTTATGGTTTTAATAGGTGCATTAATTTTAATTTATACTGGTGTAGGTAGTTGGAGAATAATGTTGGGGAGTGTTTTAGGTGCTGCTTTAACCGGTCTTTTATTTAATTTGTGGGGTGCCAATGAATTAATGAATTTTAGTTGGTTCAACCATTTAATTGTTGGCGGGTTTGCTTTTGGTGTAGTATTTATGGCTACTGATCCAGTTTCTGCGGCTCAAACAACTAAAGGAAAATGGATTTATGGAATTCTTGTCGGGTTATTTTGTATTTTGATACGAGTTTTTAATCCAGCTTATCCTGAGGGAGTTATGTTGGCAATTTTACTTATGAACGTATTTGCTCCAACAATTGATCACTATGTTATTGAATCTAATATCAAAAAAAGATTAAACAGAAAAATAAAATCAAATTTAAACGTAGCTTAATATGAACAGAGACTCAAACGTATACACTTTTATATTTGCTACTTTAATGGTTTTTGTAGTAGCATCAGTTTTAGCATACACATCTTTTTCTTTAAAAGATTTACAAAATGAAAATGTCAGAAAAGAAAAAATGCAAAACATCCTTTCAACTGTTGGAATAAAGACAGATAGGGATGGAGCTGAAAAACTTTTTAATCAATACATAAAAGAACAATTAGCTGTTCAAAGTGACGGTTCAATTGATAATTCTGTTAATGTATTTAAAGACGTTAAACTCGCACTGGAACTAAAGAAATCACCTGAAACACAAGATTTTCCGTTGTATGTAGCTGAAATTGACTCTGAGAAATTTTATATAATTCCAATTAGAGGAAATGGCCTTTGGAATGCAATTTTTGGATACATTTCTTTAAAAGAAGATTTAAATACAATAAAAGGTGTAGTTTTTGATCATGTTGGTGAAACTGCTGGGCTAGGTGCTGAAATCACTCAAGATTGGTTTATAGAAAGATTCACTGATGAAAAATTATTTGATTCTAATAGTAATCTTAAAGGTATTACTGTTTCAAAAACTAATAACGATCCTTCAAATCTTGATAAAACTGATCATGAAGTTGATGCTATTTCGGGAGCTACAATAACAGGTGATGGAGTTACTGATATGATAAAAGAAAGAATAACACATTATGTACCTTATTTTGAGTTTATAAAGTCATCTAACATTATTGCTTCTGTGTCAAATAATAAATTAAATCTCAATTAATATGTCTAAAAATAAAGTTTTACTTACTGATCCTTTAGATGATAGTAATCCAATTACTGTTCAAGTTTTAGGGATATGTTCTGCTTTAGCCATTACAGTTCAACTTAAAGCAGCTATAGTAATGAGTCTATCTGTTGTTGCAGTAATGGCAGCTAGTAATGTAACTATTTCGATTTTAAGAGATTTAATACCAAATAGAATAAGAATTATAGTTCAACTTGTAGTAGTTGCTTCTATGGTTGTATTGGTTGACCAAGTTTTAAGGGCATACGCGTACGATGTTAGTAAAGAATTATCAATTTTTATTGGACTTATTATTACGAATTGTATTGTAATGGGAAGATTAGAAGCTTTTGCTCTTGGCAATGGGGTTTGGAGATCATTTTTGGATGGTGTAGGAAATGCATTTGGATATGCATGGATTTTGATATTGGTCGCTTTTTTTAGAGAACTTTTAGGATCAGGTAAATTATTAGGCGTTCAAGCTATTCCTGATTTTGTTTATGAAATGGGTTACGTAGATAATGGTCTTATGTTATTATCACCAATGGCACTGATAACTGTTGGTCTAATTATATGGGTACAAAGATCAAGAAACAGAAAACTTATTGAACAAGGATAAAAAATAACACAATGGATTACGCAAATTTATTTATTAAAAGTATTTTCATAGAAAACATGGTTTTTGCATATTTCTTAGGCATGTGTTCTTATTTAGCTGTTTCTAAGACTGTTAAAACATCTATTGGAATGGGTTTTGCAGTAATTTTTGTTTTAACGATTACTGTTCCTTTAAACTTCTTAATCGATCAATATCTTCTACAACCTGGAGCATTAAAATGGATTGGTCCTGAGTATGTGGAACTTGATTTGAGCTTTTTAAGTTTTATTATGTTCATAGCTGTTATCGCTTCTATGGTTCAGTTAGTAGAAATGATTGTTGAAAAATTCTCTCCATCTTTATACGGAGCTTTAGGAATATTTTTACCATTAATTGCTGTTAATTGTGCTATTCTAGGAGGATCACTTTTTATGCAGATTAAAGATTTTTCAGGCATTACAGAATCAGCTATTTATGGTTTTGGATCCGGAATAGGTTGGCTTTTAGCAATCCTTGCTATTGCTGCTATTCGTGAAAAAATAGCATACTCTAACGTTCCTGCTCCTTTAAAAGGTTTAGGAATAACGTTTATTATAACAGGACTAATGGCCATAGGTTTTATGAGCTTTATGGGAATTAAACTTTAATTTTTTTTATGACAATTTCAACTTATATTTTATTTAGTATTATAATTTTTTTAGGAATTACATTTCTTTTAGTAGGGATGTTACTTGGTGTAAAGGCTAAATTAGTTCCCTCTGGACCTGTTAAATTACTAGTTAATGGAGAAAATGAAGTTGAGGTAAGCTCTGGAGATACACTTCTTTCGACTTTAAGTAATAATAAAATATTTTTACCATCAGCTTGTGGAGGTGGTGGAACTTGTGTTCAATGCAAGTGTATTATTAGTGAGGGTGGAGGAGAAATACTGCCAACTGAATCACCTCATTTTTCTAGAAAAGAAATTGCTGAAGGATGGAGATTAGGATGTCAAGTTAAAGTTAAACAAGACATGATTATTCAAGTACCTGAGGAAGTTTTTGGAATAAAAAAATGGGAGGGGACAGTCGTAAGAAATTGGAATGTAGCATCATTTATTAAAGAATTTGTAGTTAAAATACCTGAAGACATGGGTTATAAAGCAGGTGGTTACATTCAAATCGAAATTCCGGAATGCGACATAGACTTTAAAGATATGAATATTGAATCTCACCCTGAAGAACATCCAGGCGAGCCAAATAAGTTTCAATTAGAATGGGACAAGTTTAAGCTTTGGGATTTAAAAATGAAAAATACTGAATCAGTTGAACGTGCCTATTCTATGGCTTCATATCCTGCTGAAGGAAAAGAAATAATGTTAAATGTAAGAATTGCTACTCCGCCATGGGATAGAGCGGCTAATAATTGGATGAATGTAAATCCAGGTGTTGCTTCGTCCTATATTTTTTCAAAAAAACCTGGTGATAAAGTAACTATTTCTGGTCCTTTTGGAGAGTTTTTTATAAATGAATCTGAAGCTGAAATGTTATATGTCGGTGGTGGTGCAGGAATGGCTCCAATGAGATCTCATCTTTACCATCTATTTAGAACACTAAAAACTGGAAGAAAAGTCAGTTTTTGGTACGGAGGAAGATCAAAAAGAGAACTATTTTATGTTGACCACTTTAAGGCTCTTGAAAAAGATTTTCCTAATTTCAAATTTTATTTAGCTCTTTCTGAACCTACAGATGAGGACGATTGGAAAGTTAAAGATGGTTTAGATGGAGATGGAGATGGATTTACTGGTTTTGTTCATCAAACTGTAATAGATAACTATTTGAATCATCACGAAAACCCTGAAGATATTGAGGTTTATTTTTGTGGACCTCCACTTATGAACCAAGCTATAGAAAAAATGGCTGATGATTTTGGTGTTCCACCAGAAAATGTCAGATTTGACGACTTTGGAGGATAACTTATTACCAGTTCCACTAGGTGAAGAAGAGCTTCATAGATTGGCAATGAATATCATTGGAAAAGACCTTGAGAAAGATAATTATGAATTTTTATCTATTAATAGTTCTTTAGAAAAAAATCCACAGTTTGTATGTACCAAAAATAAACAACTATATTTCATTATAGTAAAAGCCATTCTCTATCCTGAAAATCCAAAAACATTTGAAATTAAAAATCTTAACAAAATTTTAGATCATTGTACTAAATTTGATGCTAAATTATTGTGTGCAAAAGTAGGATTAGCAAACTCTGATGATTATGAATTACCTTTGTTTAAGAATTCAAGTTACATAGTAAATTATGATGGTATCGAAAAGATTAATTAGTTCCTTATTTTTTATTAGTTTCTTAATCAGCTGTACAAAGTCGTATAATACATATTCTTATTCAGGATATGCATTAGGAACTAAATTTAATATTGTATACAATTCAGTTGAGCCCTTAGAGAACTTAGAATCTATAACCGACTCTATTTTTTTTGATTTAAACAAATCACTTTCAACTTATATTCCTAACTCTGATATATCTAAAATTAATAATGGATATGATTCAATTGAAGTTGATGACAATTTTATTAATGTATTTAACAAGTCAAAATCAATTTGGAAGCATACTATGGGTTATTTTGATCCAACTTCAGGTATTCTTGCCAACGCATATGGATTAGGTCCTAATACAGTCCCTAAATATTCTGTAAATATCGATAGTATTATGCGTTTTATTGGTTTTGAAAAGGTATCTCTAAATAATAGATCAGTTAAATTGAAAAAAGGTATGTATTTAGATTTTAATGCAATCGCAAAAGGTTATTGTGTTGATTTATTATCTAGGGCTTTAAAGGAAAATAATGTTTCAAATCATTTAATTGAAATTGGAGGAGAAATGTATGCCAGTGGCATTAATACTATAACCAACTCCAGATGGAAAGTTGGAATTTCTGATCCTTTAAACCCCGATGATACTAAGCAAAAAATTTTTTTAAAAAATAATGCACTTGCTAGCTCAGGTAATTATAGAAAATTTTTGATTGATCCTGAAACAGGTATTAAAATTGTGCATACCATCAACCCTAACAATGGTAGTGCAAATCAAACGAACATTTTAGGATCCTCTGTGATAGCTGAAAATTGTATGACTGCAGATGCTTATGCGACAGCATTTATGGCTATGCCTCTNGAAAANTCTATAAGTTTNATTGATGCTGATAAGTCTTTGGATGGAATGATTATTTATTTAAATTCNAATAATGAAATTCAAANCTACTACAGTCNAGGATTTAAGAAATTANTTTTTGATTAATTTCTTGCATAAAGGAATAATTTCATCCTCNATTATTCCAAACTTCTTAATATCCTTTTNATTGAAATTTGATGAATATTTAATCTGCTCCACTTCAAATCCAACTTTTTTGAGTCTTTCAAAATAATCCATTCCATATAATCTTACATGGTCATATTGACCAAATTTTTCAATTCTTTCTTTTTTGTCCGTGATCGAATTATCCTCCAATGTATTTTTAGAATTTTGATTTAATGGAACTTGAAGAATTGCTGTACCATCAATATTTAAAACTCTATAAATTTCACTCATTGCTTTTTTATCATCTTTAATATGTTCAAGAACATGATTACACAACAAAAAATCAAAAGAATTATCCATAAATGGCATATTACATATATCTCCTTTTATTGATGCAAGTGGAGAATTTAAATCATAAGTTGTGTATTTAATGTTTTTTAGTTTTTTAAAGATTCTATAAAAAGATTGTTCAGGTGCTATATGTAATAATCTGATTTTTTTTTTAAAAAAAATTGTTTCATTTTTCAAAAACAGCCATAATAACCTATGTCTTTCAAGAGATAAAGTTCCTGGACTTAGTGCATTCTCTCTTTGTTTAACATATCCATAAGGAAGAAATTTCCTGTAAGATTTACCATTTATTGGATCAATAAATTTAGTTCCTCTGTAATAAATATCTAAAATTGGACTAAAAAAGTTACTCCACCATATCAAATAAGGTCTTGGAACTGTATTTATTAAAAATTTAACTAATTTTTTCAATCTATTTATTTAAAAGGAACTTCTTCATTACTTTTAATTCCTAATGCCTGATAAACATAATCAAAGGTTGATAAAAGTTTTGGTTTCCCATCAATAATAGCAACATTATGTTCAAAATGGGCACTTGGTTTTTTATCTCTGGTTAGAATAGTCCAGCCATCGTTTAATTGATTTATTTTTGATGTTCCAAGATTAATCATAGGTTCAATGGCAACCACCATTCCGTCTTGAAACTTCTTTCCAGATCCTCTTTTACCATAATTAGGCATTTCAGGTTTTTCATGCATTTCTTTTCCAAGACCATGACCAACTAATTCTCGAACAACTCCATATCCCTTAGACTCATTATAGTTTTGAATGGCATAGCCAACATCACCAACTCTGTTTCCAACTTTAAATTGTTCAATTCCTACATAAAGAGATTCTTTTGTAGTTTGTAATAATTTCTCAACTTCTGGATCAATTTCACCAACACCAAAAGTATATGCGTGATCTCCGTAATATCCATTTTTTAAGACACCGCAATCAATTGATAAAATATCACCTTCTTTAATAATGTCATTGTTAGGAATTCCATGAACAACTTGTGAATTTGGACTTATGCATAGCGTATTAGGGAAGTCATATAGACCTAAAAAACCAGGTTCAGCTTTGTGATCTCTAATAAATGTCTCTGCTAAATTATCAAGAAGTAAAGTATTTATTCCTGGCTTGATTTCTTTGGCAAGCATACCTAGTGTTTTAGATACTAGTTGAGCACTTTCTCGGATTAACTCAATTTCTTCAAGACTTTTGATTAAGCTCATTTAAAAGTCGTATGGATTTTGATAATTGTTTGTAGTTAAAATTTCCAATATATCTTTTTCAATTGTTTCTAATGGAAATTCAACTATTCTATTTATTTCTTTTCCGTCTTTTTTAAATATAAAAGTCGGTACGTTTATTAAGTTTTGATTAAGTTCAAGACTATCAGGTGTTGTTTTTTCTAATGTCATTCCAATCAATTCAATTGATTCCTCACCAAAATTAAGCTTGTCAATTAATTTATAAAAAACAGGGATTTCTTTTCTGCTATCAGAACACCATGTACCCATAAAAACAGTTATTTCTAAATCCTTAAATAATGGTTTTAGTTTATCTAAAGTTTTTTGATCAAGATTGTAATCTAAATAATTTTGATCAAACCACTCTGCATGAGGGTTATTTGAAAGTTCTTTTCTATCAAACAATCCAATTATATCAGTATATTCTTCAGATTCCGAACTTTCTATAATTTTTGAATCATTGAATGTAATCAGATCTGGTAAAAACCATAAAATTGGTAAAACAATAATTATAGCGAGTATTATTTTTGAATTTCTTTTCATTCTTGAATAATTAAAGATTTACAGGTCATTTTTTCAGGAATTTCTATATTCATGATATCAAGGATTGTAGGAGCAATGTCGCCGAGAATTCCATTTTTAATTTTTTTAATATCGTTGTCAATTAAAATTAAAGGAACCATGTTTGTTGAGTGTGCTGTATTGGGTGATCCATCTTTGTTTATCATTATATCAGAATTTCCATGATCAGCAATTACTA
>NYVM01000026.1 GCA_002684605.1 Candidatus Pelagibacterales bacterium
AATTGTTACTCTCCGATAACCAAATTTGAAGAATAGTTTTTCAGATATTTTTAAAAACAAAAAGGAAGACACTAATGTTACTATTTCAATTATATATTACAAATATAGTAACAATTATTAAAATATGTAAGAATTAATATTTTAACACCTTTTATGCATAATATCTTAAAACAATGTTTTATTCCATGAAAAAAACCATCTTTTCTTTTAGAGGTTTATTAGTTATATGATAGTATTACCTAACACTTAAGGATCTCTAAAATCTATATTTCCATGAGTTTAGGAGGAGGTTGGTCAGCTATTTTAAAGCTGTTGAATTAACTTTATTATTAAGCTATAACTTTTTTGTAACTACATCCTTTGACAAGTAAGAGTCGTAAACTATAATAAAAATTTGAATAAAGGACTTGGAAAAATTAGAACTCTTAAATTTAAAAAGGGGGTAAATCCCCCCCCTTTTTTTCGGCTTTAAAATTAAAATCAACTATTAACTAAATTAAAATTTAACCGACCTAGTTATTCTGACTTTTTGAAAATTGTTTAACTATTTATAATACAGTTGATAAAGCTAAAACCCTCTGATTTTTCAAAATTTTTTTTAAACATTCGTGGTGCTTTAAAAAAAAGAAAAAAACAGTAAATATTAAAAATCACTTTTATACTTGTTATAGTTGATAATTAAAAGGTTTATATTTAAGTATACAGATATATATAATATTAAATTAATTACTTGTAAATGATTTATATGTAATTAGTAATTTTAGAATAAATCAAATGAAAAAAGTTTTAATCCTGTTAGTTCTTGTTTTATTTTCAATTTCATCTTATGAAAAGGAATTCATAAAAAACACAATCTCTTCTGTCAATGAATAAATTTTCATTTCTTTTAATTTCTTTAGGGTTAATTTTTTCCTGCCATTCTGAAAGAGAAGTAAGCTTCAACAATGATATTAAACCAATAATCAATAAAAAATGTATTTCATGTCATGGTGGAGTAAAAAAGACAGCTGGATTCAGTCTTTTATTTCATGAGGAAGCTCTAGCTAATACAGATGAAGGTTCACCTGCAATAATTCCTGGGAATTCCAAAAAAAGCAGATTAATTCAAAGGNTCCACGAGACAGATTTGGAACTCAGAATGCCATTTGAAAAACCGGCTCTAAGTAAGGAAGAGATTAGTCTTTTTACAAGATGGATCGATCAAGGTGCAAAATGGGGGACACACTGGGCATACATTCCTCCAAAAAATGAAAAAATTCCAGATTTTGAGAAAGATATTTTTGATGTAAATTTTTTTGATAACTCAATAGATAATTTTATAGCTNCAAGGATGTCCGAAAAAAAACTTTCTCCTAATCCAGAGTCAAAAAAAAGTGTACTCGCGAGAAAAGTATCATTCGATATTTCTGGTCTTCCGCCTGATAAAAAGCTGTTCAAATTGTTTTTAGAAAATNAAATTAGCTACGAGAATTATATTGACTCANTGTTTTTAAAGGATTCTTANGGAGAAAAATGGGCAAGCTGGTGGCTAGATTTAGCAAGATATTCTGATACCAAAGGATATGAAGCGGACAGGGGAAGAAATATTTGGGAATATAGAGATTGGGTNATAAAGGCGTTCAATAATGATCTCCCTTTTAATAAGTTCACNANAGAGCAACTTGCTGGCGATCTTTTGCCGGATCCATCATATGATCAATTATTAGCAACAGCTTTCCATAGAAATACAATGAATAATGATGAAGGGGGTACAAATGATGAAGAGTATAGAGTAGCTGCNGTAATAGACAGAGTAAATACAACATTCGACGTNTGGCAGAGTACAACTATGTCNTGTGTTCAGTGCCANGANCACCCTTATGATCCTATCCGACAAAAAGAATATTATCAACTTATGTCATTTTTTAATAATACAAGTGATGAAGACTTAGTCGGAGATTCACCAAACTTAAGGTCCTATGGTGATATTATTAATAAAAAAATAGATAGAGTTTTAAAAATAATTTCAGATAAAGCTGATAAAAAAACATATAAAATCTATAATAATTTTTTTAAGTTTTTAGAACCAAAATATGCCTCACACAATTCAAAAGTTCTTGATTCAGATAATGGTTTTATATCAGGAGAAACATTAAATCTTAGAGATAAGGGTTCAGCTCTATTTAAAAATATTAACACTAGGGGGTTTGAAAATCTTTATTTTAAACATTGGGGAGGAAAATTAAATACCAGATTNATTTTTCGTAAAAATTCTCCTAAAGGAAAAATTATAGGATCAATTGACTTAAATCAAGAAAAATTTTGGGTAAATGGTGAAATAAACCAGTATTTTAAAATNAAAATAAGTAAGGAACTTGAACCATTTGATCTTTACATAGAAGCAAAAAATAATGATCTAATCACCAATAATTCGGTATCGTACGATTACAAAGATATTGCAGCTCAAATTGATTGGATTACATTTTTACCTAAAATCCCTAATTCAACAAACAATGAGTTAATATCATTNGAAATAATTATNAATGAAATTTTAAATAGTCCCAAAAATTTAACTCCTATAATGGTTGAAAATGAAGATTTCATGAAGCGCAAAACCTATCTTTTTGACANAGGTAGTTGGATAAATAAAAAAGAAGANGTAAAATCTGGAGTCCCTTCAGTATTTAATAAATGGGATATTGAGTGGAAAAGGAATAGATTAGGTCTTTCCANTTGGATTATTAGTCAAGATAACCCCCTTACTGCTAGAACAATTGTAAACAGAGTATGGTATCAGCTTTTTGGTAAAGGANTTGTATCTACATTAGAGGATCTTGGCACACAGTCAGAACCTCCCACTCACCCTGCTTTACTTGACTGGCTATCTTTTAATTTCATGAATGATATGAAATGGAGTGTAAAAACTTTAGTTAAAAAAATACTATTGTCTTCTACTTATAAACAAAGTTCAAATATAGAAGAAGAAAAGTTGAGATTAGACCCAGATAATTTATATTATTCCTGGGGGTCAAAACTTCGATTAACTGCCGAATCTGTTAGAGATCAGGCATTATTTGTTTCAGAACTATTGAGTGAAAAAAAATATGGTCCAGGTGTAATGCCTCCTCAACCTGAGGGAATATGGGAACANCCCTANTTAGGGAATTTATGGAAGGAAAGTAAAGGGGAGGATAAACATCGGAGAGCAATATATACTTACTTNAAAAGAACAAGTCCATATCCTTCTTTTATTTCTTTTGATGCTAGTAGTAGNGAAATCTGTCTAGTGAGAAGACTGCCCAGTAATACCCCTCTTCAAGCTTTAGTAACAATGAATGATCCAGTATATTTGGAAGCAGCTATAAATCTTGCCAAGATAAATGAAGTCGAATCCATTGAATCTTCAATAAAAAAAATGTATGAATCAGCTATTTATAAAGAGATAAATGAGGTAATACTTGACGAATTGGNTGAGCTTTATAAAAAAGCTTTTGACGATTTTAAGAAAGATGAATTGATATTGGAAAACTTTTTTGGTCTTGGAGAAAAACCAGATATTAAATTAGCATCTTTATCTATTGTAGCAAATGCGATTATGAATCTCGATGAATTTTTAACTCATGGTTGATATAAATAAATTACATAATGAACTGAAAAAGTCAAATGCAAGACTTAATACAAGAAGACATTTNATCAAAGAGTGTACACTTGGTTTAGGTGGAATAGCATTAGGATCATTATTAAACTCATGTTCTAGAAATAATATTAAGTTCAACTATAACACTGACAGGAGTTTAAATCCGCTAGCACCAATTTCACCTCCCTATCAGCCTAAAGTTAAAAGTGTAATTTATTTACATATGGTAGGAGCCCCTTCCCAACTTGAACTATTTGATTATAAACCAGAACTTGCAAAACTTCATAATAAACCCTGTCCTGAATCATTGATTGAGGGAAAACAATTTGCATTTATAGAGGGTGTCCCAAACATGTTGGGACCACAAGCTACATTTTCAAGAGAAGGGGAATCTGGAAACTGGGTGTCAAATCATCTACCACATTTTAAAAAAATAATTGACGAAGTTACTTTCCTGAAAGCTGTTAATACAGATCAATTTAATCATGGCCCTGCTCAATTATTAATGCATACAGGAAGTCCTAGACTCGGAAGACCTTCAATTGGTTCATGGGTTACATATGGTCTTGGATCTGAGAATAGTGATCTACCAGGATTCATTGTTTTAACATCAGGCGGTACTCCAGATGGTGGAAAAAGCCTGTGGGGTAATGGATTTTTACCTTCAATCTATCAAGGTGTTCAGTGCAGATCAAAAGGAGATCCTGTTCTATATTTAAAAGATCCTAAAGGAGTTTCAAGGGGATTAAAAAGAGGAATTGTAGAGTCAATTAATAAAATCAATTATGATGAATATGAAAAATTCCATGATCCTGAAATTCTTACAAGAATAAGCCAGTATGAAATGGCTTATAGAATGCAAAGTTCAGTACCTAAGGTAATGAATATAAATGATGAACCAGAATATATAAAAGAAATGTATGGGGTAAAACCTGGAAAAGAATCCTTTGCTAATAATTGTTTATTAGCTAGAAAAATGGTTGAAAAAGGCGTACGATTTGTTCAGCTTTATGACTGGGGTTGGGATTCTCATGGTAATGGAGAAGCAGAATCACTGAAAAAAGGGTTCTTAAAAAAATGTAAGGATTCAGATAGACCAATTGCTGCCCTAATTCTAGATTTAAAACAAAGGGGTCTTTTGGATGAAACACTTGTTGTATGGGGTGGTGAATTTGGGAGGACACCCATGTGGGAGAATAGGGCAGGTATTCAAAACACATTAGTTGGGAGAGATCACCAAGGAGAGGCATTTACAATGTGGATGGCAGGAGGCGGATTAAAAAAAGGTTATGTTCATGGAAAAACTGATGAGATTGGATTCAGAGCGATAGATGGTAAAGTATCAGTATATGATGTACAAGCTACTATTCTTCATTTGCTAGGCTTTGATCATGAACAATTTACTTATNACTTTCAGGGGAGACCATTCAGATTGACTGATGTGGAAGGAGAGCTTATTCATCAAATTTTAGCCTAAGTTTTGATAAAAAATCAAATATTAGTTTTTATAATCATTGGCTTTTCGGGAATCATAAATGCTCAAAAAGAAGTGTTTTTTTTTCAAACTAATTGGGGTTTTAATGAACAAATTGAAACATTTGTTAAAAAAGCAAAAACATCTGGATATGATGGAATTGAAATTTGGGCACCTAAAGATTCTATAAAGCAAATTGAAATTTCAAATATTTTGAACAATTACAACATGAAAGTAATTTTTCTTTGCGGTTCGAATCCAAGCCTTACTTTTAAAAAGAGTCTTGATGAATATGAAAAATACCTAAAAAACACTTTAGAGCTAAGACCTATTGCTGTTAATTCCCATACGGGGAGCGATTTTTATAATTTCAATCAGAATATGGCTTTTCTAGAACTAGCCGAGAAGCTGAGTAATGAATACNAAATACCTGTTTATCATGAAACTCATAGGGGAAGATTCAGTTATTCTATACCTGAAACAATAAGGTACTTAGAAAAAAAAGAAACTTTAAATCTCACACTAGATATTAGTCATTGGATTGTTGTGCATGAATCTTTATTAGATAATAGAGAAGAATTTTTAAAAAAAATTATTCAAAGAAGCAANCATATTCATGCTAGAGTTGGATTTGAAGAAGGCCCACAAATTAATGATCCATCTGCGCCTGAATGGGAAAAAGTGATAGAAAGGCATTTGGATATTTGGGAGGCTGTAATTCAAAAAACATGGAACGAAAATAAATCTGCTACAATAACTACAGAATTTGGACCACCAGGCTATATGCCAACATTACCTTTCACTCAAAAGCCAGTTAGTGATCAGTGGAAAGCTAACGTATTCATTATGAATAAACTAAAGAAGAGAATTAAAGAATAATTAATTATGCTTGATGATTTACTCATTTTATTTGGTCGTTTCCATCCTCTGATTATTCACTTACCTATTGGATTTATAATTTTAGGCATACTAATCGAAATAAACAAAAAGAACTTTNAATGGTCCAATGATGCTCTCACTTTTATTTTCTTTTGGGCCACTATAACGGGAATTTTTTCAATAATTAGTGGTTTTCTACAATATCAGAAAGAGGGATATTTATGGGAAAATATTCAATACCATTTTATAGCAGGGATTCTCACTGTAATTTTTTCGTTTACCTTTTACCTTCAATTAAAGGGAAAAACCTTATTTAAACTAATACCAAGAAACCTATTTATAATAGGAAATACTTTACTCATAACTTTGACAGGTCATCTAGGTGGAAATATAACTCACGGAGAACANCACTTAATTGAACCATTAAATAATCTAGTCCGCTTAAACGACAAGGAAGAAAAATTAATTAAATATTATGGAGATTATNAAGAAANGCCATTATTCTCAAATGTAATTCAGCCTATAATTGATGAAAAATGTGTAAAGTGCCATAATTTAAATAAATCCAAGGGAGGTCTAAGAATGCATAATATTGATGCATTAAAAAAAGGTGGAAAAAATGGGTTGGTAATAAATTTTGACTCACCAGTGATGAGTGAAATATTTATTCGAATTCATTTACCNAAAGAAGAAAAAAAACACATGCCTCCNAAAGGAGGAAAACAACTTACAAAAGAAGAAATAGAATTAATAAGTAAATGGATTAAAAATGGATCTTCTTTTACCAAATCNGTCAAACAATTTAATCTANACTCAGGCCTTTTAAGTTATTTTTTTGCATCTGCTAAATCCTTTTTTCCAATAAAAGAAATTTCATCTCCCAATATAGAGTCAATAAAAAAGATTAAAGAGAAAAAAATTCTTATAAATCCAATCAATAAGAATTCAAATTATTTGAAGGTTAGTAGTCTAAATTATTCAAATTTCAATAATAATGATTTATTGCTTTTACAGGAAATAAAGAAAAATATTGTNAGTCTTGATCTAAGTAATAGTAATGTTTCAGACTCTATTTTTTTAAGGTTATCAGAATTTACTAATTTAACTGTGCTAAAGTTAAATAACACCAAAATAAAAGGACAAGGAATTGATAAATTATCAGTTTTAGAAAATTTAAAAAGAATAAATCTTGTCAATACAGAATTTAATGTNGCATTTTTAGAAACTTTGACTAAATTTAAATCTCTTGAAAAAGTTTACTTGTTTCAAGAAAGTAGAAATTTTATTGCTGAAGATATATTACCTAATGATAAATTAAATCTCTTTGATTTTGGTGATTATAAGTTAGAAGATTTGTAGAATAAATTAAATGAAATGAAAAAGTTTTTAATCCTGCTAGTTCTTGTTTTATTTTCAATTTCATCTTGTGAAAAGGAAGATAATTCGGAGTCATACAAACCGATTCCAAATGATGGTTACTAAAACTGTAGTTATCTTTTGATTGCCTTATCTTTTCTTCTTTGTAATGAGTTGTATAAAATAAAAAGTATTTTATTGCGTTTATATGGATATGCAACTATATACAAACAGATATAAAGGTATTTCACAGATATTAAGTTACTCCCTTAAGGGATATTCGCTTCTTGCATCTCTTTTGTGG
>NYVM01000027.1 GCA_002684605.1 Candidatus Pelagibacterales bacterium
TGGAGACTCTATTACTGAGGGAGAAAATTTAAGCTTTTCAGGTCTGCCAAGTTTTGCCCCTGAATTTCTTCAAAAAGTTAGACCTGAGGACCCGATGTTAACTAAGCATCTATCAAAAGCATTATTACAACTTGCTGAAGAAGGAGCTGTTTCTATTTTTAAAAGGCATCTTGGAGGAGACTGGATAGTTGGAGTAATAGGTCAGTTACAATTTGAAGTATTAGCCGACAGAATACGTACAGAATATGAAGTGCCTGTGATATTTGAAAATAGCAACTTAATAACTGCAAGATGGGTAGTATGTGAAAATTTGAACACCTTAAATAAATTTTTAAAAAAACACATAGATGCAACATCTAATGATCATAAAGAAAACCCAGTATTCTTAGCGAGAAATAATTGGCACCTCGATCATACCATAGAAGAATGGCCAGAAATTAAGTTTGTAAAAGTTAAAGAGAATAGTAACTGATTACCTTTTCATATTTGCTCTAATATTAGGCTTACCAAATTCTTGGAAACATATTTCAGCTAGTTTATTAATACCTTCTTTAATTTTTTGTTCTGAAGGATTTGCAAAACATAGTCTTATTTTATTTAATCCATCAGTTGGATTACTAACCCATTCTGAACCAGGATTTAATGCTACACCTTTTTTTAATGCTACTTCATATAATTTATTTGTATTTATACTAGGTGGAAAAGTTATCCAAATAAATATTCCACCTTTAGGTACATCAAATTCTGCAATAGAGCCAAACTCAAGCTCTAATGATTTAATCATAATATCACATTTTCTTTTTAATTCTTTTACTAAAGATAAAGTATGTGTTTTATAATGAGTTACACAAAAATCAGCTAGAATCATTTGCTCAATTGCTCCCGAACCGCCATCATTCTTAAAGCCTAAAATCTTGCTAATAACTTTCCAACTAGCAACTATGTATCCTACTCTTAAGGCAGGAGCTAAAGATTTAGAAAATGAACCACAATAAATAACTTTTTCATTATCACAAAAAGAATATATAGATTTGGGTCTTTCTCTATTCCAAGTTAAATCTGCATAACAATCATCTTCTATAATAAGAAAATTATATTTATCAGCAATTTCAAGTATTTTTTTTCTTCTATTTTCAGGCATTATAGTTGCGGTAGGATTTTGCACTGTTGGTATAGTATATAAAAATTTAGGCGTAATATCTTTTCTTTTTAGATCTTCTAAAGTAGAAATTAAATTGTCTAGGCATATACCATCTTTATCAATTTTAATACCAATATGATTTACTCCTAAATTCTTTATTCTAGAAATTGCCCCGCCATAAGTTGCTTCTTCTACTAAAACAGTATCATTTGTATTTAATAATAATTTATTGATAAGATCAAGCGCTTGAAGTGACCCTGAAGTTAATAGAATATCATCTACCGAAATATTCATTCCAGTATAATTACCTAGATAAGAAACCAAAAATTCTCTTAATAATAAGTTTCCTTGAGGGCCACTATTATGTCCATATAAAGCAAGATTTTTTCCTTCAGCTATAATAACTTTTTCTGCTGATTTGGCTAACTCACTTATAGGTATACTCTCTTCAGAATTATGACCACCTACAAAATTATATTTAGGAAAACCTGAATAAAGAGAAACAGAACCAGGCAAATTTTTAGAAAAAAAGTTTTCAATATTATAGCTCATTATATATTCACTTTATTAATTTGATACTTATCAAAAGCTTTCAATGTAGCATCTATAGAACCTGGAAGATCTACAGGTTTAGTTGCATTCATAATAGCAAATGTCTCAAAGCCAGCAATTTTTGAATCTATAGCGCTAAAAGCAACACAAAAATCTAAAGCTAATCCACATACAAATACACGCTTTATCCCCAGAGATTTTAAATTTCCTTCTAGTCCTGTAGAAGTAACTCTATCGTTTTCCCAAAAAGCAGAGTATGAATCTATTTCTCTTCTAAAGCCTTTCCTTATAATTGTATTTGCTTTTAATATATTTAAATCTTTATGAAAATCTGCTCCATAAGTTCCTTGAACACAATGCGCTGGCCATATTGTTTGATCTCCATAAGGCATTTTTACAGATGAGAAAACTTTTTTATCTTCATATTCTGTTACAAAAGAACTATGGTTTTCTGGATGCCAATCTTGTGTAAGGATTACATTCTTAAATTTTTCTTGAATAAAATTAATGTTTTTTATAATTTTGTTGCCATCTTTTACGCCTAAACTTCCTCCTGGACAGAAATCGTTTTGAACATCAATTACCAATAAAACGTCACTATCCATACCCATATCTGATGGCGTATTATTTTCATCAGCGCAAACTGTTGAGACTATATTCCCTGTATAAGATAACATAGATGTTGCTAATGATGTTTTAATGAAGTTTCTTCTATTTAAAAGCATATAAATTTCCTATTTTATAAAAAACTGCAATTCAGTGTAGCATATTATAAGTTAATATAATATATTTTAAGTAGGTTTTTATCAAATAACAAATATATAAATAAAGAATAGTTTGAAATAATATGAAAAAAATAATGCTTCTTGGATCTGGTGAACTTGGAAAAGAAGTTACCATAAGTGCTCAAAGACTTGGATGCGAAGTAATAGCTGTAGATAGATATATTAATGCACCAGGTATGCAGGTGGCGGATAAATATTCAGTTATTAATATGTTAGATGAAGATGAGCTGAAGTCTTGTATAAATAAATATAAGCCAGATATAATAGTACCTGAAATTGAAGCTATTCGNACTGAAGTTCTATTAGAAGTAGAAAAAAAAGGTATAACAGTTATTCCTACTGCTAGAGCAGCCAACCTTACTATGAACCGAGATAGAATTAGGGATTTAGCTAAATCTATAGCGTTACCTACTGCAAAATTTCTCTATGCAGAGAATATTGAAGAATTCACCAAAGCTATCCATGAAATTGGATTNCCGTGTGTAGTTAAACCAGTTATGAGCAGTTCTGGAAAAGGACAAAGTACAATTAAATCTTTAGATGAAATCAATAAAGCTTGGAGTTTTGCTATTTCTGGTTCACGAGGAGATAGGGTAAGAGTTATTATTGAAGAATTTATAAGGTTTGATTATGAGATTACTTTATTAACTGTAAAACAAAAAGATGGTCCTACTATATTTTGTCCACCAATAGGCCATTACCAAGAAAGAGGAGATTATCAATATAGTTGGCAACCTCAAGAAATGAAAAAAGAAGAAATTATTAAAGCACAAGAAATAGCTAAAAAAATTACTGATGAATTAGGTGGTATGGGTATATTTGGAGTTGAATTTTTTATAAGAAATAATGATGTTATTTTTAGTGAGCTAAGTCCGAGACCTCATGATACAGGAATGGTTACTATGAAGACTCAGAGATTAAGTGAGTTTGACCTGCATGTTAGAGCATTCTTAGAACTACCTATTACTCAAGAAATGATAGATAATAATTTTTCTCCTGGTGCTAGTCATGTAATTCTTGCAAATGCTGAAGGTGAAGTAAATTCATACCAAGGNGTTANAGANGCATTAACAAACTCTAACATAGATNTNCGAATATTCGGAAAGTCAGAAACAAAAAAACATAGAAGAATGGGAGTTGTATTAGCTCCTTCATTAAAANAAGCAAAAGACGCNGCTAGTAAAATTACAGTNGTTANTAAATAATAATACTAANTTTCTTTAAGTAATCTCTCCTCTAATTGCACTCTCTGAANCTCTAATTCTTTTGGAAGAAAGCTCTCAAACCTNTCAAAATGCTCTTTAACCTCTNTAATTTCTTTTANACCTTCAGAATTAGNNATTTNAATTAAAGAATTAAATTTATCAGAATCAAATTCTAATCCTGTCCATGTAATATCTTCAAAACTTGGNACTAACCCAAAACTATTTTCTTTAGCACTTACTTCNCCTTTTACTCTATCAACAATCCACTTTAATATTCTCATATTTTCGCCAAAACCGGGCCATATAAAATTACCCTCACTATCTTTTCTAAACCAATTAACTCTAAATATTTTTGGTGCTTTTTGACTGTATTTTTTACCTAAATTTATCCAGTGTTTCCAATGTTCCGCCATATTATAACCACAAAAAGGAAGCATAGCGAAAGGATCTCTTCTTATGGAAGCTTGATTAATGGCTGCAGCCGTAGCTTCAGATCCCATAGTTGCAGCCATAAAAATACCATGATCCCAATTATAAGATTCATAAACTAATGGAAAAGTTTTTGATANCCTNCCACCAAATATAAANGCCTCAATAGGAACACCTTCTGGTTTTTCCCAATCTTTNTCTAAAGAAGGGCATTGNGAAGANGGTACTGTAAATCTAGCATTAGGATGTGCTGCTTTACTANTANTTNNNGGNGTCCAATCNTTTCCTTGCCAATCTANTANATGGTTTGGAACTTCTCCATCCATACCTTCCCACCAAACATCGCCATCATCTGTTAAAGCAACATTGGTAAATATNCAGTTNGNTTTTAACATTTCCATAGCATTAGGATTAGTCTTATANGATGTTCCTGGAGCTACGCCAAAAAAACCTGCTTCAGGATTAATTGCTCTAAAAGTACCATCANCTGAAGGTTTGATCCAAGCAATATCATCACCTACNGTTTTTACTTTCCAGCCNTCAAAACATTCAGGCGGCATCATCATTGCTAAATTTGTTTTTCCACAAGCACTTGGAAAAGCTGCACCAACATAAGTTGTTTCCCCTNTAGGGTTTTCTAGACCTAGAATTANCATGTGTTCTGCNAACCAGCCTTCCTCATTTGCCATTTTAGAAGCAATTCTNAGTGCAAAACACTTCTTTCCTAAAAGAGCATTNCCTCCATAGCCTGATCCATAAGACCAAATTGANCTNTCTTCAGGAAAATGAACTATGTATTTATTTTCAGGATCAGGTGCACATGGCCAGCTTATATCTTTTTGATTAGNTTCAAGTGGCATTCCNACTGAATGCATACATTTAATAAAATTGTCTTTATTTCCTAATACATCTAAAGCTTCCTTCCCCATTCTTGTCATAATTCTCTGATTAACAACTACATAAGGACTATCTGAAATTTGAATCCCAATATGAGCAATCGGTGAATTCAAAGGCCCCATTGAAAAAGGAATAACATACATTGTTCTTCCTGACATACATCCAGAAAACAAATCGTCTAATTTAGATTTCATAGAAGTAATATCGGACCAATTATTTGTAGGACCAACATCATCTTTTGAAGAAGTACATATAAATGTTCTGTCCTCNACTCTTGCAACATCGCTAGGATGAGAGCGTGCTAGAAAGCAATTTTTTCTCTTATCGCTGTTTAATCTAATGAGAGTTCCAGCTTCAACCATTTCGTCACAAAGTCTATCATATTCCTCTTGAGAGCCATCACACCAATATACGTTTTTTGGCTTACATAAATCTCTAATTTCAGAAACCCATTGGTTCAAAACTTGATTTTTACTGGTCATAAAGAATCCTTAATTNTATATAAAAACAAAGTCCATTAGAAACATGAATCTTAAGAGAAATCAACCATTTATTATTACAAAAATATTACACTTAATCATGACAACAGTTTGTGTGATGACGTATTTAATTTTTTAATATCCAAATTATAATCACAACTACTTAANCATGGTTTTCCTGAACATGATAAACANGCAGACGCATTATTTTCTATTGCTGCATATGATGTTAATGCTTTATTTGGATTTTTATAATCTAGAGCATACATCTTAGATCTCATAACATCAGATATTTGAANATCATTTGGACANGCATTTTTNCATGCTCCACANCCTGGCGGACATATNCTTTCCTGATTTAATTTATAATACTGCTTCAATAGAGAAAAAGACTTATTATCTGTAAATTTATTATTGGATGTACTGGTTAATTCATCAATGAGTGAATTTGAAGTCATAGAAATAATTGCTGCATCGGCATAATCAGTATTGAGTGCCCATTTAATAGCCGCCTGAGCGTATGTAATANCTTCGTTTTCATAGGGTCTCATATCATTTAGTCTTGCCCCAGCTAAAGTTTTCATAGCAATGATTCCAATACCTTTATTTTTAGCTTTTAGCAGCACTTCTGGTAATCTTGGATTAATTGCGACATAATGGAAAGTATGTCTTAACTTTTCAAAAAATCTTGGATCTTGAGCAAAACTAAAAGCAGACAATATTACATCAACTAAATTTCTATCAATACAATATTCTAGACAATCTGCTAAATTGCTGCCATGTCCTGAAACTCCGCTATATCTGATCTTTCCTTCAGATTTAGCTTTATCAATAAACTCCCACCAATCAGTATTTTCTAATCTAGAAATAGAGTTTACTGCATGNTTATAATATATATCTATATAATCNGTTCTTANTCTNTTTAAAGAATCTTCAAGNGANTTCATATAATCCNTTTGNTTATNATATGTGCGTGCTTTAGTTTTGGTNCCNATAACTATTTCATGTCTAAAATTTTTTAAAGCATTACCTATAGAAATCTCAGAATCCCCACCTACATATGATTCTGCGGTATCAAAATATCTTATACCATTATTAAAAGCATGCTTAACAATATTTTCATCAGATGTGCTAGATGAGCCATATCCAATATTTGGTATAATTAAGTCTGTATTACCTAATCTTACTAACTCTGTTTTTAAAGTATTTCTTTTTGCATTAGCAATTTTTAAATTACCTGATAATAATGCACTTAAAAGAAAGGATCTACGATTTAATAACACAATATGTACCTCAATATTATTTCTTATTCAGTCTTAATATATAATATTTATTCCTCAGAAGAATTAAAGTAATTAATAGAAACAATATTAAAACAAAAGTTTTATTTATCATCCAATTAGTATCCCAAATAGTCCAATTAGGTGTTTCAAAAAAATCATATAGTTTATATAAAATAATTATTAATTCTGAAAAACATATTAATAATCCTAAATAATAAGTTTTATTTGATATATTTAAAAAGCTCCAACCTAACCATAAATGAGCCACCCACCAAAAATCCCACATTATAAACTTAGAAAAACTTTCACCATAATTAAGTGCATATATAACAGGAAAAATAAATTTTATAAGGACAGTCCATAAAGCAATCATGAACAACCAAGCAGAAATAAATACAGGTAATTTATATTTTAATGAAAAAATTAATAATGTTCCTATTCTTTAAACTAAAAATTTATTTTTTAACCTTATCTTTATCAAACAATCTTTTCTTTTTTTTTATTCTTTTGAATAATATAAATCCTCCACCTAATAAAGCGGCTGAAATAATAGATTTTCCAATAATTCTTGTAATAAACATTTTTCACCTAAAAATAAAAATTAAATATTAATTGCACATAGCATAAAACATATAAATAATAATTAGAAGCTATTTAGGAATATTGATGAAAAAAATTACTGGAAGATCAGCTTTTTTATCTATTTTAAGAAGTGAAGGTGTTACCCATCTTTTTGGAAACCCTGGTACTACTGAACTTCCTATTATGCACGCTCTTAAAGATTACCCAGAAATACAATATATTTTAGGACTTCAAGAATCTATAGTTGTAGCTATGGCAGATGGATACTCAAGAGCAACTGGAAAATTATCTGTATGTAATGTTCATGTTGCTCCTGGTTTAGGAAATGCAATGGGTGCAATATATAATGCTAAATTTGTAGGCAGCCCAGTTATAATTACTGCAGGACAGCAAGAACAAGGTCATGGGCTAATGGAACCAATGTTATATGGACCTCTTGTTCAGATGGCGGAACCTCTTGTAAAATGGGCAATAGAAGTTACAAGACTAGAAGATCTTCCTAGAATACTAAGAAGAGCTGCAAAAATAGCATTAGCGCCTCCTACTGGTCCTGTATTTATATCTCTGCCAGGCGATATTTTAAATGCAGAAGCAGAAATAGACTTAGGAAAATCATCTAGAATTAAATATAATATAACTCCAGATAAAGAAACCCTTGAAGATATAAAAAATAGAATTTTAAAAGCGAATAATCCTGTTATCATTTCTGGCCATGAAATAGCTCAAACAGCTAGCTTTAATGAAATTTCTAATTTTTCAGAGATGATTGGAGCGGCTGTTTATCAGCAAACTGTTCCACATGGCTCCCATTACCCTTCAGAACATAAAACATATGTGGGTGTAATGCCTAGAAGTCAATCACAGGTTAAAAAAATATTAGAAAATTATGATTTATTAATTTGTGTAGGAAGTGATGTTTTAAGGATGTCTGTATGGAGCTCTATAGAGCCTCTTCCAAAAAATATGTCTATAATACATATCGGAATTAGAGATTGGGAATTAGCAAAAAATTATCATACTGAACAAGCTATCCTAGGAAACGTCAAAACGACACTAATAAATCTTAATAAAATTTTATCTAATAATTTAGATAAAACATATAAAAATAATGCAGTTATTAGAATTAAAAAAATAGAAAAAAATAATTGGAGTAAAAATAAAAAAGACCTTACTTCTAAAACATCAAAAGATAAAAATATAATCCCTATTACTCCAAACTGGTTCATGATGACTTTAGCTGAAAATATTTCTAATAATAATATAGTAGTAGAAGAGGCTCTAGTATCTTCCAGAAGATTATTAAACTTTCTTCCTTTTAAAAACCATAAAGACTTTTATGGTTTAGCAAGCGGAGGAATTGGATGGGCAGTTTCAGGATGTATAGGAGTATCATTAGCTAATAAGAATAAAACAATAGTAGCAATAATAGGAGATGGAAGCTCTATGTATGCTATTCAATCTATATGGACTGCTGCGCACTATAATTTACCAATTATATATGTCATAGCTAATAACCAAAGTTATCGCATTATCAAAGAACGACTAGAAGGATTTCATAACAATTCTAACTTTGTAGGAATGGATTTTAATAAACCTAAAATTGATTTTGTTAAAATAGCCAATTCCATGGGAGTTGAAGCTACTCAGGTTTCAGAGCCAAAAAGCTTAAAAAGCTTATTTAAAAAAGCATTTAAATACAAAAAACCATATTTGATAGAAGTGATGGTTGATAAAGGTTATTAACTATTAAAGTTTTCCCCATTGGGAGTAACTATTATTTTTCCACTTCTTCCATATTTAGCTGCGTGTGCAACAGCTTTCTTAATATCTTCAATTGGATAAGTTTTTTCTACAGGCACATGAATAATATTTTTTTCTATCAGACTAGATAAGTATGAATACATTTCAATAATTTCTTTTTTATCCATATTTTGTAGCCATGGCATTAACCAAAACCCTGTTAATAATAAGCGCTTAAAAACAGTCTGATGTGAAGATATCTGAATATTTTTTCCTGATAATAAACCATAATTTAATATAGTTGCTTCATCTTCTAGGCAATCTCCTATACGTAATACCTGATCACCTCCCACTGCATCTATTGCTAGTTTTATATTTGCATTATTAGTAATATTCTTAACAGTTTTTGATAAATCATTATTATCTATAACAACTGCATCAGCACCTATTTTTTTAAGACTTTCTTCTAAACCTTCCCTTCTAACGATATTCACTGTATTTAAACCTAATTCTTTCGCAATACTTATAACAGAGTGTCCTACACCAGAATTAGCTGCATCTTGAATTATCCAATCATTTTTATTTAATTTAACATATTTTTTTATCATTAAATATGCTGTTGCTGGATTAACTTTCATCATTGATAATTGTAATGGATCTATATTTTTTGGAAGTAATATTAAATTACTAGCCAATACCATTTTTTGCTGTACCCAGTTTTCTCGGTCTAAAGGAAGAACTATATCTCCTATATTAAAGCCCTGAACATTTTTTCCGATTTTATTTACTTTTCCAACGGATTCTGCTCCTAATTTGGATGGTAACTTATATTCTACTCCATACTTGCCTTCTAAAATCAAAACATCTGCCGGATTAATAGGGAAAGCTAATATATCAATTAAAACTTCATTATCTTTAGGCAAACCTAAATCGTTTACATCTATGCATTCAATAACTTGGTCTGGTCGACCAACAGAAGAAAATTGAGCTATTTTCATATTCTTTCCTTTTCAAAATTGTGAATAAGAGATAAAAGTGAATTATACATCANNTAAATATTAAGATAAATCAAATAAAANANATATGAATTTATTAATAAAAACATTNAACAATAATCTATACAAAATTGTTGAACTAGCCCTTCTTAGTTCCATTTTACCTTATGTTGTATTGGTATTAAAATTTTATAATTTAGTTTTACCCATCTTATGGTTAGTTACCTTATATTGTATAATAATTTTTTACATAAAAGAAAATAATATTAATTATAAATTAAAAAATATTTTCAATATAAATAGGCTGGTTTTAATAAAAATAATAATTCGTTGGATAATTTTTAGTGCGATTTTATTATTAATTACTTATTATTTTTTTAATGAGAAATTTTTTATTATTCAAAAAAATAATCCTGAAATCTTATGGAAAATAATGTTGCTTTATCCTATTTTTTCAGCATTACCTCAAGAATTTATTTTNTGTAAATTTTTCTTTTTTCGATATAAAAGTATTTTTAAAAGTAATTTAAATTTAACNATAGCAAGCGCACTATGTTTTGGCATAGCTCATATACTTTTTTTAAATATAATAGCGCCCGTATTAAGTTTAATTGGAGGATTTTTATTTGCTAATACTTATANGAAACATAGATCTTTACTTTTAGTTTCTATAGAACATGGTTTGTATGGTAATACACTATTTTTTGTTGGTTTAGGTTGGTATTTTTGGGGAGGCAGTCTTGCATGATTTATTTTTATATATAAAAAATACTAATGTATATAAGACAAGACTATTTAGAATATGCCATAAAAAATGAGTCCCATAAAAATTAATATTACATATATGATTATCCACTGCTCTAAATAAAATAGATATCGCAAATATAATATTAGCTAATAAAATGTAGAAGCTGCCTTCAATTTTTTCTTTAAGTGCAAATAAATATATTATAAATAAATGCATTAAAATTATAATATAAAAACTTGAATCTCCTAAAAAGCTAATACTACCTTTTAATTNATTTCCTATATAAAAATAAATAANAGGTGATACTAAAGTTATTACTAATGAAAAAATTTTTGAAAAATTAAAAACAGAATTATTAATTATAAAGAGATAAAATAATATAAATAACAAAATAGCTATTATATCCAACAAACCAGTCATTTTTGTAGGAATTGTATGGAAAAGAAAACTTCCTATTCCAATTAATCCTATTAATGAACCAAAGATTACAGAATATTTTTCACCCCTATATCTTTTTAATATAAAAATAGATGTTATTATAAATGCTAAATTTGTGATACTATTTAAAGGTTCAGAAAGGAGCCCTTGAGCTGTTCTTTCACAATAATAATACATATACGCTTCCACCTTTTATTATAATAAAATTTTTCTTCTTATTTTTTAGGTTATATATACTTCATTGTTTTATAAAAAACGAAATATATTTGTATGAAAACTACAATTGAAAATAATGAGAATCAAAGTTGGTATATTATATTTGGCTTATGGCTTATATATTTTTCTTTTGGATATGCAGTGTCTTCAATTGCCCCAATCGTACCTTATATTACTAATGACTTAAATATATCATATAAACAAATGGGATTAATACTAGGAGCCTGGCAATTTACNTATATGTTTTTTGCATTACCAGCAGGATTTATTTTAGATAAATATGGTCTNAAAATATCAATATTTATTGCGGCTATGATTATTACGTTATCTTTAGTATCAAGAGGACTATCAAATAATTTTTACCAAATGTGGCTAGCAGTTGCTTTATTTGGAATAGGTGGACCTTTAATTTCTNTTGGAGTTCCTAAGGCTTCTAGTCTATGGAAAAGTCAAAAAAAAAGGACAATATCCATGGGAATTTTATTTACTGGGCCAATGTTCGGTGGAATAGTTTCATTATCAACTATGAATTCTATATTAATGCCTTTATTAAATAGTAATTGGAAATTAGTTTATTTCTTTTATAGCCTGATTCCTTTTNTATCAGGACTTATATGGCTTATTNTTATTAATAATAAACCAATTCTAAATATACAAAAAGATGCTATTTTAAATATTTCAAGAAGCATTTCTGAATTTAAACTTATTATTACAAAAAAAAGATTTTTAATAATCTTGATACTAGGAACTAGCGCGATGTTTCTCGTACATGGTGTCCCAGGATGGATCCCAAAAATTTTATTTTCAAAAGGTATAAGCATTNGTCTTGCTAGTTTATTAGCAACTATTCCNATAGTAATAGGAATAATCTCTGCCTTAACAGTTCCTAGATTTACTAATAATGATACACGCATTAAAATACTTNCTCTCTTATTTATTAATGCTGCTTTTTCCTTATTATTACTTCAATCAAATAATCTAATGATTTTTATAATAGGGCTTTTCTTTTTAGGAATATCTACAGGTTCTCTAATTGCTATAATTTTGAATCACCTATCAGAAACAAAAGATATTTCATATAATAATATAGGTATTGCAGGTGGCTTATTTTTTTCTATTATAGAAATTGGAGGAGTATTAGGACCATTTTTTATAGGTCTTATATATGACCTTTATAATAATTTTAATGTTGCATTAAGTTTATATGCTTTATTAATGTTTATAATGATATTTCCTTTATATATATTAAAAAATAAAATATAGTTTTTTAGCTTGGGGTTACATAAGCAGATAAACCTTTAACATTTTCGTTATATGTTAATTGATGATTACTAGGTGGAAATGCCCTTTGCCTACAATCTATTCTTGGACAACTTCGACATGAAACCCCTACTGGAACAATGTTTTCAGAAGAATCTAATAAAACTCTCTCTCCATAAATCATTTCACTTGCATCATTTAAACTGCATCCTAATCCTATAGAATAAAAACTTTCGGGCGCGTCAAAGCCACCGCTTCTTTTTTGAAAAGCTCTTGCGATGCAAAAATATTTTTCGTCATTAGGCATAATAGAAACTTGAACTTTAATTCTATCTGGTGTCGTAAATGCAGAATATATATTAAGTCTTGGGCAAGCCCCACTATACCTTGAAATTGCTATTCCTGAAGCAGAAAATCTTTTAGAAATATTTCCTGCTATATCAACTCTCATCATATGAAAAGGTATGCCTCGCATCCCTGGTTTATTTAAAGTAGTCAGTCTATGACAAACCTGTTCAAAACTAACCTGAAACCTATTTTCTAAAACTTCTATATCATATTTTGTAAATAATGCTTGTTCATAAAAGGTTTCATAAGGTAAAATTATTGCACCTGCAAAATAATTTGATAAAGCTAACCTACCTAATTTTCTAACTTCTCCTTCTTCAATATTATTATCATCTAATATTGTATCAATCTCTTTATCCGCAAGTAAAAGTCCCATTTGTTGAGCTACTAAAAATGTTCTACTTGCTTGCGGAAGCCTATCACTAATAACAAGTGTTTTAGCCACAGGATCATAATATCGTATAGTGTCATGTTTTATTTCAGGAGGTATTGTAGCAACTCTAATATTATGAGTTTCTGCGAGATATTCTGATAAGGGTACAAATAAATTTATATTTTTAGGTTTATTTAAATTCTTTAAAATATTAGAGGCTACTTTTTCTAAAGATGGAAAGTAGTTAGAATTTTTTTGAATTAAATCAGAAATTATTTCAGCGGAAATATTACCTGACATACCTTCAAAATTAGATTCGCCACCTTCTACGTTAGTTATACCACTTAATTGATTTTGGTTTGTCTTATGAATATCATAAAGACGTATAATGGCTTTAGCTATTTCAGGTTGTGAAGAAACTAAATCTTGTACATCATGATTTTTTAAATAATTATCATCAAAAACTGAATCACTAAAAACCTCCATTATATCAGATAATAAATTTGCATCATTCTCTTTTCCAATATCTGCAAGCTCCATATTAAATTCTTGTGCCAGAATAATGAGTATTTTACCTGTAACGTTTCGTCTATTATTCTCAATAAGGTTTAAATATGGTGTTGAGATGCCTAAAATAGATGCCAACCTTTTCTGAGTAAGGCTTCTTTCTCTTCTCATTCGTCTAATAGCAGCACCTAGTCTTATACCTTTTGTATTAGTTCTCTTCATAAAATATCCTAATTTTTGTTAAAGTTAACAATTTTACATATAATAACAAATGCATATTAACATATTTACAACTTAAAACAATGATTATTGTTGGTTTACATAGAATTTTAAAGTAAATAGTTTACAAATAATACAAAATTAACAATTTAAATAGGAAAAATTAATGGACGATACAATCTTAGAAGGCTTATCACCAAGCACAAATACTACATACAACCCTCATAGTAATGAAAATATTACTTCTAAAACAAATGATAATAATGAATGGGAAGTTCCAGCTTGGGCACATAATCGTTGGGCAAATATTAAAAGAGATTACACCAAAGAAGATGTAAAAAAACTTCAAGGATCTATCAAAATTAAACACACATTAGCTGAAAATGGTGCAAAAAAACTTTGGGAATTGCTTCATAAGGAAGATTATGTAGCTACACTAGGTACATATACAGGTAATATGGCCGTGCAACAAGCTAGAGCTGGATTAAAAGCAATATATTTGTCTGGGTGGCAAGTTGCAGCGGATGCTAATAGTTCAGGGCAAATGTATCCTGACCAAAGTTTATATCCAGTAAACAGTGTTCCAGATATTGTTAAAAGAATTAATTTAGCTTTCCAAAGAGCTGATCAAGTTCAACATATGGAAAAATGTGATAACCTCGATACTACTAATATAGATTTTTACTTACCCATAATTGCTGATGCGGAAGCCGACTTTGGTGGTCCATTAAATTGTTTTGAATTAATGAAAAATATGATTGAATCTGGCGCTGCTGCAGTTCACTTTGAAGATCAATTAGCCTCAGAAAAAAAATGTGGTCATTTAGGAGGAAAAGTTTTAGTGCCTACTGCTACTTTTGAGAGAACATTAAATTCAGCAAGATTAGCCGCAGATGTTTTAGGCGTACCAACATTAATAATGGCAAGAACAGATGCAGAAGCAGCTAGGTTAATTACTAGTGACATAGATGAGAGAGATCAGAAATTTCTAACAGGAGAAAGAACTTCCGAAGGCTTCTATAGAATGACAGGAGGAATAGAATGTGCAATAGCGAGAGGAATAGCCTACGCTCCTTATGCCGATTTAGTATGGTGCGAAACTGCAACTCCAGACCTATCAGAAGCAAGAAAATTTGCAGAAGCTCTTAAAAAAGAGCATCCAGATCAAATGCTTGCATATAATTGTTCTCCTTCATTTAATTGGAAAAAGCATCTTGATGAGGCTCAAATGAAAGTCTTCCAAAAAGAAATTGCTGCCATGGGTTATAAATTTCAATTTATTACCTTAGCTGGATTTCATAACTTAAATTATTCTACATTTAAGTTAGCAGAAGCATATAAAGAAAATGGTATGGCTGCCTATTCGGAGTTACAACAAAAAGAATTTGGCTCTGAAAAAGACGGATACTCAGCAACTAAACACCAAAGAGAAGTTGGAGTATCTTATTTTGATGCAGTGTCTAATGCAGTTACTAGAGGGCAATCTGCAACTACTGCAATGGGTGACTCAACTGAATCCGATCAATTTTAAATTTTCCCCTAGTTGAGAATACTTATAATTCTCTTCAATTTATAAGGGATAAATAAATTATCCCTTATAATATTATTTTTTGACGTATTTAAGATAAATACTTATAAAATATCTATAAATAATCCGGGAGAATAAAAATGTTTAATGCTTTAGTTCTAAATAGAATAGAAGATCAAAAGGCTACTGGTGAAGTAAAAGAAATAAATATTTCCGATTTACCAGAAGGTGATGTTCTTGTTAAAATTGACTATTCAACTATTAATTATAAAGATTCTTTAGCAATAACATCTTCTTCACCTATAATTAAAAATTTTCCTATGGTACCTGGCATTGATTTTGCAGGGACNGTNGAAGANAGTTCAAACAATAATTTTACTACTGGAGATAAAGTAATACTTAATGGTTTTGGAGTTGGAGAAAAGTTNTGGGGAGGATTANCACAAAAAGCTCGNGTGAATGGTNATTTCTTAGTTAAGCTTCCTGAAAAATTTACAACTAAACAAGCTATGGCAATTGGAACTGCAGGATATACCGCAATGTTATGTGTGTTAGCTTTAGAAAAAAATGGAGTAACTCCCGAACAGGGCGATATATTAGTGACTGGTGCTACAGGTGGAGTAGGAAGCGTTGCAATATCAATATTGGCAAAACTAGGATATCAGGTAACAGCCTCNTCAGGCAGAGCCGTTCATAGTGANTATCTAAAATCNTTAGGAGCTGAAAAAGTAATAGACAGAAAAGAATTGTCTGAAAAAGGNAGACCNTTAAGCAAAGAAATTTGGGCAGGTGCAATAGATTCTGTTGGAAGCTNNACTTTAGCTAATATATGCGCTTCTATGAAATATGGAGGAACTGTAGCTGCATGCGGTTTAGCTCAAGGTTTTGATTTACCTGCAACTGTAATGCCTTTTATTTTAAGGAATGTAACTTTAGCTGGNGTAGACAGTGTNTATTGTCCAGTAAAAGANAGAATAGTGGCATGGGNCAGATTGGCACAAGATCTAAACTTAGAACATCTTGATAGTATGATTTCAACAATTACTCTCTCTGATGTTGNAAGCGCAGCAAGTGANATGCTTTCAGGNAAAACTCATGGAAGAATAATTGTAGACGTTAATGCTTAAAAANTTATTGATTAATAATAAGCTTTTGCTTCCTATCNCCATCTAAATAACCTGCATTTGATACTTTTAACTCTNTATCTAAGNTTATTACNAGTGGGTTGCCAGTAGGAATTTCTAATTCATTAATCTTTTCATTNGAAATATTAAAGAGTTTTTTACATAATGCTCTTAATGAGTTCCCATGAGCAGCAATTATNATATTTTTTTTATCAATAATCTTTGGTTTAATATTTAAATCAAAATACGGTATTACTCTATCATAAGTATCTTTTAATGACTCNGTATTTGGAATANAATTAGAANCAATATCNTTATAAATTTCGTCTGACCTAGGATTAAATTCATTATTTAAATCTAGCTCTGGTGGAGCAATATCCCAAGACCTTCTATAAATTTTNATTTGATCTTCTCCTAATTTTTCTTTCATCTCTGATTTATTTAATCCAGTTAAATTTCCATAATGCCTCTCATTAAACTCCCATGANTTAATTATTCTAATATTTTCTAACAGCATATTTTTCAATATAATTTTTAAAGTATTCTTCGCTCTTTTTAGATAAGACGTNTAGGCATNGTCAATATTAATATTTTCAGCTATNANTAACTCTCCTGCTTTTTTAGCCTCCAATAATCCGTTTTGAGACAATTCAACATCATACCAACCCGTAAAACGGTTTTCAAGATTCCAGGTGCTCTGACCATGTCGTACTAAAATTAATTTACTCATAATTATCCCCTATTAAACGTATAATTTATATTTTTTTAATAACATAAATTATACTAAACACAACAACCTTAAACAAAGTAGTAAGTGTATTTTTTAATGCCCCTTAAAAATAGGTTTTCTTTTCTCTGAAAAAGCTAAACGGCCCTCTTCATAATCCTTACTTGCAAAACAAATTGCTTCAAATTCCTTACATTTTTCAAATAAATNTTTATCATTTAAATCTGCATCANTGGCTAACTTTGCAGAGGCAATTGTTAAAGGAGCATTACTTATTATTGTATCTAATACTTTCATAACACCTTCTTTAAAATCTTTTTCCTTAAAAATTTCCTCTATAATGCCCATTTGAATTGCTTCAGCTGAAGAAAATTGTCTCGCAGTAAAAAAAATATATTTAGTGCGAGACGGGCCCAATATATCTCTCAATCTTTTTATTCCTAAATAATCATAAGCTAATCCTAATTTNGCNGCAGGAATAGCAAATGTACTTTTTTCAGATGCTAGACGAACATCNCANGAAAGTGCTGTTGCTAATCCTCCTCCGATACAATAACCATTNATAATTGCNATCGTAGGTTTGGAAAAATCCTGCAAAATTTTAAGCGTTTTTTTTGANACATTATCATAAAGTAAAACAGCTTCTTTNAGTGATCTATTATCATTAAATTCTGATATATCTGCTCCTGCTGAAAAAGCTTTNTCTCCCTCGCCTGTCAGAACAACACATCTAATTTCTTTATTATTTTTATATTCTTCTAAAGTAGATCCAATTTTTTCCCACATAGAAAATGATATTGCATTTAGTTTAGATGGATTATCTAAAACAATATANCCTANGTTTTTTTCTATATATGACTGAATACTTCCAACTAGAATTTGACTACTCATATTATTTTCTCCATTTTAAATTTTTTAATTTTTTCTTTACTATATCCAAGCTCATTTAAAATTATATTTGTATGNTCACCTTTATTGGGCGCTGNCGTTTTAATNNTGCTAGGCGTTCTACTGAGATTCATAGCCTGACCAACTAATTGTATTTTTCCTAATTTTGGATGTACAACTGTTTTAGCTATTTTTGAGTGAACTACCTGAGGGTCTTCAAAAACTTCTTTAATATTGTTAATTGGTCCACAAGGTATACTTACCTCATTTAATTTTTTTATCCATTCTTCCTTAGTATTTTTCAATAAAGCCTTATTAATAATATTTGTAAGCTTTTCTCTATTTTTAGTTCGAGCTATATCATCTTCAAAATCTTTATCATCTANAGACTCTCTAATATCTAATACATTACATAGACGTCTCCACATAGCCTCACCANTAGAAGCTATATTAATAAATCCATCTGCAGTATTATATGTTCCCATAGGAGTCATTGTAGGATGATTATTTCCTGTTTGTCCGGCAATTTCACTAGATACTANGTANCGAGACGCTTGGAAGTCTAGCATAGCCACTTGAGACTCCAGCAAAGAANCACTAACATATTGACCNNTTCCTGATCTTTCGCGCTCGTATAAAGCAGTTAATATCCCTAATGCACAATGCAAACCTGCGCTTAAATCTGCAACTGGAATCCCGACTCGTAATGGCCCTTTACCCTTAAATCCAGTTACAGACATTAAACCACCCATCCCTTGCGCTACCTGATCATANCCAGGAAGATCCGCGTACGGTCCACTTTGTCCAAAACCAGAAATACTAGCATATATCAAACGAGGATTTATTTTTTCTAAAGTTTCGTAATCAATACCAAGTCTTTTTTTTACTTTAGGACGAAAGTTTTCAACCAATATATCAGAGTTAATAATTAACTTTTTTAGTATATTTATTCCTTCTTTACATTTTAAATTAAGAGTTATGCTTCTTTTATTTCTATGTAAGTTTTGAAAATCTGAACCCTCTCTTTTTCCACCTAAATCTTGGCTACCATCTATACTATCAGGAGGCTCTATTTTAATTACATCAGCACCCCAGTCAGCAAACTGCCTAACAGCAGATGGTCCAGACCTAACTCTCGTTAAGTCTATTAATTTAAGTCCTTGTAAAGCTTCTTTCATAACTATATATATACACTCACATTAAAATAATTTACAACATACTATATCATTATTTATAAGGTAATAAATTTGGAACATTTGCTAGAAATATGGCTATTTAATGAAAATGCACACTTAAAAGGCTTGGCATTTGGTTTTGTTCACTCCTCTATTATGCTTTTAGGTTATTACAGTGGCTGGAGTATAAACAGACTATTTAAAATCATTTCTAATGGTTATATTGCAGGAATAATAGGAGCAGCATTATCACATATTATTGCAGATATTTGCGCATCTTTAATAGACCCTCATCTTAGATCGGCTGTTTATGGAATTGCTATTGGAGGCATAATTCCTCTTTTAATAATTCCTCTTTTAGAAAAATGGGTTATTAAAAGCAAGCACCATATTGTAGTTGGTGACCATGAAGATATTGAAAAAGATATCAAATTAAAACATAAATAGTATTTTCTACTCTTGTAAAAACTAATAATAATCACCATATATTGATAGATGATGCCTATTGGATCATCTTTAGTTATCTAATTTATATTAGATATTTATTAATAGAAAGTGCCAATATTAGGACTTTCAATATTAGTCGCTCAGAGGAGGGCAAATAAAATGAATACATTTGATTTAACACCTTTTTATCGTCATTCTATAGGATTTGATCATTTAGAAAATATTTTTGATAGTATGGTTAAAATGAATGAAGTAACTGATAACTATCCGCCATATAATATTCACTCAAATGGTAAAGATAATTATACTATTGAATTAGCTGTTGCAGGTTTTNATGAGAAAAACCTTTCAATAAGTCTGGAAAATGGAATATTAACTATTACAGGAAATAAGGACGAGGAAAATTCCCAATATGTGCACCGTGGTATTGCAAATCGTCCATTTAGNAGAACCTTCAGGCTTGCGGAATATGTAGAAGTAACAGGAGCAGGAATGCAAAATGGAATGCTACAAGTNCATTTAGAACGNAAACTTCCAGAAGAACTTAAGCCTAAAAACATAGAAATCAAAACAGGAAATGCATTCAAGAAATTTCTTGATAGCGCCGCAAAGACTATTGACGGACACATTTCTAAATAAAATAATTTAAGGGAGGTAATTACTTACCTCCCTATTGTAGTTGGTAACATGAAGATATTGAAAAAGATATCAAATTAAAACATAAATAAATTTTTATAATCACTGCTGAAGAATGTTGCTATTTATTTTTATTTAATAGAGACTAATTTAATATGTAAATAGGCATCCTAATGAAAATTATAATAAAGATATTTATTTTTAACTTATTATTGATAATTTTAGCACAAAAATTAGCTAATGCAGAACGTCTTGCAATTTTAAATTGGGAAACTAAGGCACCAGAATCTCTTGATAGTTTATCTCTATCCAAAGTTAAAGGAAGAGAAGAAGGTATAGCAATTATAGAGCTCGATAAAAATAGTGAAGACTATGGAAAAATATTATCTAATATTCCTATAGACCCAAGCTTAGTTCTACATCATATTTTTTATAATCAAGACTTAACTAAAGCATATATTACTGCATTAGAAGGAGATAATTTATATTACATAAACCTTAAAGATAAGGTTTGGAGACTAAAAGAAATACCAGTACCTATGTGTAAAGTACAAGAAAATATCATTTTTTCTAATAACAATAAAAGATGGTGGTTAACTTGTATGGGTTCATCAAATATTATTGAAGGTGATGCTGAAAATGATACAATAGTAAAAGTCATTAATATTCCTAATTCTTATCCTCATGGCATAACTTTAAATGAAGATATTGATAGATTGCTTATTGCAAATTGTGTGGCACCAGATATGAGTGGTGCAGGCAAAACTATTGAAGTTGTTGAAGCATCTACAGGAAAGCATTTAGAGAGTATAATAATATCAAGAGGAACATTAAATGCGCCAGTAGAGGTAGTCTTTATTCCAAAAACAAACCCTCCTATTGCATATGCAACCACAATGATGGAAAATAGTTTATGGGCACTAAAATGGGATAAGAATATAAAATCTTTTATAACGAAAGAAGTTTTCGATTTTAGAAAAAATGATAAGTCTCTTATGCCTCTTGAAATATATTATAATAATGAGAACACCAGAGCATATATAACTTCTGCTGACCCAGGAAAGATTCATATTTTTGACATCTCTAAAGATAAAATGAATCCTATTTTAATTAAAAGTCTTAAAACAGCAGGTGGTTCTCATCATGTTGCTATAACAAAAGATGAAAGTCTTGCTTATGTCCAAAATGGCTTATTAAATATACCTGGAATCAATGATGGCTCCATATCAGTTATTGATTTAAATAAATTACAAGTCATAGATTCTATTGATACATTTAAAAAAGATGGCAAAGTACCTAATTCAATCACATTACTACCCGAATGGTACAATCCTGCTGGCCACATAAATAATGGTTTATTATATCAACATAATCAATGAATAATTGGCTCAGATAATATCCATAAACTAAATACCGTATACAAAATCATAAAAATAGATAAGGGAAAATGTGCCTTAATAGCATTTTTTTTATTTACTACTAATGTATAGGCAATTTTTTGCGAAATAATTATTGAAGCTACATGTCCAATTATTACACTAAATAAAATTACACTCCATCCTATTTTAGCATTAATTATAAATGGGTTTATTTTATAATTTGCTGTATTAAATAAATCCCAACCTAAATTTAATGGGTCAGATATTAATGGAAAAGCTAGTTGACCTGCAATTAATAAAAATGAAAAATAATGCGCTACATGGTAAGCAGCGGCTATAGGTATCAATGAAGGTGCAAAAATTATAATAAGAGTCTTTATATTATAATTTTGCTTAAAATACTTTAACCCTTTAGCGCAACTTAAAGAAAACAAAATGAATAAAAGCATAGGCGTAAAAATAATCCCTAATGTATCAAGTATAATGTGAAGGTCACCAAATACAGATACTAGCAATTTAAATATAGGTATTAAAAATGAGATTGATANTATAAATAATTTTAAATTATTCCAAAAGTTTGTTTCTAATAACCCATCAAAACTAATACTTGATACAGCAATAATAATAAATATAGCTGAATATATATTTCCTTTTCCCATTAAAATTCCNGAAATNAGGCATTCTAAGATTAGACTTATTAAAATTATTGTATGGCTTAAATATTCCTAACCTTCCTAACATTCCAAAATATATTGAAAAAATTTCAGCATGATTAAACCAACGAACTCTTCCATATATTAACATACCGATAAAAGTAATTAATGAGTAGATAACTAAAAAAAAAGATAAATTTTTAGGTACTTCCCTACCAGGAAAAACTATTGCAAACCAAAGAAATATTATTAATAAAAATATACCTAATAAACTTACTTCTTTTATGGAATGCCTTTTTACCCTTTTAATCCATTTAAATTTGTATAAGTTTTTTATTATTGAAGAAAACAAGAAAAACCAAGGGTTTATTTTAGGCCATAGCCTTCCACTAATTATTGATAAATAGGCAAAACCAACCCAAAACCATACCCAAATAAACACATTAATTATATTATTTAAAGATCCTTGGTTTCCATAATAACCTATATAAATTAGTGAATTTAATATAAGAAAACTAAAAACTCCTAAGTATTTATTATTATATTTATGTCTTTCAGAAATTTCTTTACTTGATTTAATATATTTATTTATAAAATATTTTGAAAGAAAAATAGTTACAACAATTATGAAAACAGAAGTAATAATATACATATATAATGGAATAGGTAATTCGTACCTTACATTCAGTCCATGAGAAAATCCGATTGAAGGAAAAAAAACAATAGATATAAATCTAAGTAATATATTACTTAGTAGGTAAAAATGGGATTTTTTTACCATCAGTTATATTTTTCTTAACTATAGTTTTGTTTTTGGTGCATCCAATTTTAATAAATAGTTCTACCTGGCCTAAACCATCTTCACCTTTGCAGAGATTTATTGGTAAATTTGACTTTGCATCAATTAAATCATCATGTAGAACTTTATTACATATTAAATCAGTAACTTTTACCTGAGAGTTCATCTCTGACAAATTAACTATAAAAACTTCTAATGTCTCTGAAGAATAGGCAGAGGATTGACTATATAAAATAAAAACGAATAATATTTTTAAAATTATTTTTTTCATATTTAACTTTCTAATAATGAACTACTAAAATAATAACATTTATTAAAATACATTACTAACTATTAGTTATTTATGAAGCATTAGAAGATATAATTATTAAAAGCAAATACTGTATAAGTATTTATGATTAATTACCTTAGAGAAAACTATTTTTGATATGCACAAATATTATATTTTAAGGTTTATAATTTAGTTGGGTTAGGCATGTCTTTATATACTTTTTCAGGATCGAAAGATTTTTTATCCTCAATAAATTTTAAGGGCTTGTTAATATTGCTCTCTCCTATAGATACTTCTCTATAAAAACAACTTCTGTATCCTACATGACAAGAAGCTTCTTTTCCACCTATATCTGGGCCAGCTAATATTACTTCTATCACCACGCTATCTTGATCATCATCAATTAGCATTCTATTTAATTTTTGAACCATGCCAGAAGTTTCACCTTTTTTCCATATACTCTCTCTAGACCTTGACCAATAATGTGCATAGCCTGAGGATATCGTTAATTTTAAGGCTTCTTCATTCATGTAAGCAAACATTAAAACTTCTTTCGTTTCTGCATGAATCGTTATGCATGGAATTACACCTTTATCATCAAATTTAGGAGCTAAATCTACTCCTTCTTCAACTTGCTCTATAGAAATTCTTTTTTTAAAGTTCATTTATTGAAGCCTATATCATTAACATAACTATTATAATCATCTGATACTTACATAAAAATCACAAAAATTAAAAGAAATAATCTTTGAAAATTACTAATAGTGCGTATATATACTATGATGACCATTTATTATACTATTATATAGTATTATAAATAATTTGATTAAATTATGGAGCTAAAATGACTAAGGATAAAACTATTAATAAATCTATTTCTAAACCCACCAGAAAAGAAGCGATGGATGCTGTAAGAACAATGATTGCATGGGCTGGTGACAATCCCGATAGAGAAGGTTTATTAGAAACACCTAAAAGAGTTATTAAGGCATATGAAGAATTTTTTGCAGGATATGATATGGACCCAGAAGAGATTTTAAATAAAACTTTTGAAGAAGTTGCTGGTTATGATGAAATGATAATTATTAAAGATATCCGCTTAGAGTCTCATTGTGAGCATCATATGGTTCCAATATTGGGTAAAGCTCACCTTGCGTATATTCCAAATAATCGTGTAGTAGGAATAAGCAAATTAGCTAGAGTTGTAGATGTATATGGAAAAAGATTACAAACTCAAGAAACTATGACAGCACAAATAGCTGAAAGTATTGATAAAGTCCTTCAACCAAAAGGAGTAGGAGTAGTGATTGATGCGGGACATCAATGTATGACTACTAGAGGAATTCATAAAACAAATGCAACTACTATTACTAGCCAAATGCTAGGCGTATTCAGAAGTGATTACAGAACTAGGTCTGAATTCATGAATTTAATAAATAATTAATTTCTTAATTATTTAAAAATGTGGAATATATTATGGGAATAATATCTATAAAACCAACAGTTCCCATAATTTTAGCCTCTGCTTCTAAAATAAGATCGGAAATTTTAAAAAATACAGGCCTGCTTTTTTCTGTAAAAATATCTGATGTAAATGAAGACGAGTTAAAAAAAAAATTACTAAATAAAAGTATCCAAGAAGAAGCAAAAATCCTTGCATGTGAAAAAGCCTCTAATATAAGTCAAAAAAACCCTAATGAATATATAATTGGCGCAGATCAAATATGCAGCCTAAATAATAAAATATATAGTAAACCAATAACAATGGATAATGCAATCCAGCAACTTAGTGATCTATCTGGTAAAACTCATAAACAAACAAGTGCTATATGCCTATATTATAAAAATGAATTAGTTTGGTCTTATGTAGATGAAGCACTATTAACAATGCACGAACTTAATAGCACTGAAATAACTAGATATTTAGAATTAGACAAACCTTTAAATAGCTGTGGTTCTTATAAGTATGAGTCATTAGGATGTCATTTATTTTCTGAGGTAACTGGACAATCAGAAACTATTCAAGGGTTTCCAATTATTCCCTTACTAACACAATTAAGAAAAAATAAATTATATTCATTAATTAAAAAATAAAATAGTATAAAATATTATACATATTGTTAAGAGGTGTTTTTATTAAAATGAGTGTGATAAAACTACATAATTCATTAGGAAATAAAAAAGAGTTATTTATTCCAATTGATCAAGAACATATAAGAATTTATGCCTGCGGCCCAACTGTATATAACTATGCTCATATAGGTAATGCTAGAATGGCGGTTGTTTGTGATTTGTTAGTCAGGTTCATGAAACATACGTATCCAAAAGTAACTTATGTTTCTAATATAACAGATATAGATGATAAAATTATTAAGGCCTCATTAGAATCTAATGTTCCCATAAAGGATCTAACTGGCAAGTATGAAAAAATTTATAATGATAACATGTTAGAACTGGGTGTATTAAAACCCGATATTCAACCTAGAGCAACAGAACATATTAAAGAAATGATTGCCTTGATAAAAGAACTCATAATAAAAAAAAATGCGTATGTTGCAGATAACCATGTATTGTTTGATGTAACAACATATGCAAATTATGGATTATTATCTGGAAGAAACAAAGAAGATCAAATAGCTGGTAGCAGAGTCGAAGTTGCTGGTTATAAAAAAAATGCTAATGACTTTGTGCTATGGAAACCAAGTACTGAACAACAACCAGGATGGGATTCTCCATGGGGAATAGGAAGACCAGGCTGGCATATTGAATGTTCTGCAATGGCAGAAAAAACCTTAAGCTTACCATTTGATATTCATGGAGGAGGTTTGGATCTAACTTTCCCGCATCATGAAAACGAAATAGCACAAAGTTGTGCTGCTCATGATTTTAAAAACCCACAAGAATATGCAAAGTATTGGATTCACAATGGTTTTGTTACTATGGATGGTGAGAAAATGTCTAAATCACTAGGAAACATATTCCTAGTAAATGATTTATTAGAACAATATCCAGGAGAAACTTTGAGACTTTCTCTACTTTCATCCCACTACAAGCAACCGCTTAATTGGAATACAGACATTATAGAACAAGCCCAAAAAAACCTTGATCGACTTTATAGGGTATTAAAAGATAATATTAAAATTGTTATAGACAAGCAAGCTAAGCCTTCAGAAGAAGTAACAAAAGCATTATCTGATGACCTAAATTCTTCCTTAGCAATATATGAAATAAATTCCCTAGCTGACAACTTATCAAAATGTAAACTAGAAGAAAAAAGTTTTTTTAAAGGACAATTACTTGCGTCTGGAAACATACTAGGTATTTTACAAGATTGTCCTAATAAATGGCTTAAGTACGGAACAACTAATAATAATTTAGATAGTAATTTAATTGAAGAATTGCTAAATAAAAGAAAAGAAGCAAGAGATAATAAAAATTTTATTGAAGCAGATAAAATTAGAGATAAGCTAAAAAAGATGGGTATTGAAATAGAAGATACTTCTGATGGAACAATATGGCGCAGCCAAAATTAATTTAATTAAAGATGAGAAAAATGAATAATATAAATGATGCAATTACAATAACTTTTCCTGACGGAAAAACAAAAGAATATGATAAAGGAATAACAGGCTATGAAATTGCAGAAAGTATTGCAAAATCTTTAGCTAAAATAGCTATTGCTATTTCCGTAGATAATATTCAAAAAGATTTAAGCGATAGTATAAATTCTGACTCATCGATTTCAATAATTACTTTAGAGAACGAAGAAGGCCTGGAGATTATGAGGCATACTCTTGCTGCACAAGTTTTAGCTAAAGCTATTAAAAATTTATATCCTCTAGCTAAATTAGCTATAGGACCAACTATAGATAATGGATTTTACTATGATGTCTCTTTTGAAAAACAAATTTCATCGGAGGATTTACCTAAAATTGAAAAAGAAATGAATAAAATCATAAAAAATGGCTCGGCTATCAATAAAACTATTCATTCGAAAGAAGATGCTATTAAATTGTTTAACGAAAGAAACGAAACATATAAAGTAGATATAATTAATAAATCTGAACAAGATGATAATTTTCAAATATACACTCAAGGAGAATCTGGTTTTATAGATTTATGTTATGGGCCTCACTTACCTAATTTGAAACATATAGGTGCTTTTAAACTAACCAAACTAGCTGGCGCATATTGGAAGGGAGACTCTAATAATGAGATGCTTCAAAGAATTTATGGAACAGCTTGGAAAAATAAAGATGACCTAGATCAACATTTAGAAATGCTTAAGGAAGCAGAAAAACGTGATCATAGAAAACTTGGACGTGAAATGGATCTTTTCCATTTCCAAGAGGAGTCCCCAGGTTCTGTTTTTTGGCATACAAAAGGTTGGCAACTTTTTCAAACTCTTATTAATTATATGAAAAAAAGACAAGAAGCAGCTAACTATTTAGAAATCAATACGCCTGATATTATGGATAGGTCTCTTTGGGAAAAATCTGGCCATTGGGAGAAATTTGGTGATAGCATGTTCACTACTGCAGAAAAAGAAGACAGAATATATGCTCTGAAACCGATGAGTTGCCCAGGTGCTGTACAAGTTTATAAACAAGGCATAAAAAGTTATAGAGATTTACCTCTAAGACTTGCTGAATTTGGCAAAGTACATAGATATGAACCATCTGGTGCATTACATGGATTGATGAGAGTAAGAGGATTTACGCAGGACGACGCACATATATTTTGTACAGAAGACCAAATAACTGAAGAGTGCATAACTGTTTGTAATTTAATATTAAGTATATACAAAGATTTTGGATTTGAAGATATTCATATAAAATTTTCTGACAGACCTGAAAAAAGAGTAGGAAGCGATGCTATTTGGGACAAATCTGAAGAGGCTCTTAAAATAGCAATTGAAGCAACAGGACTTTCCTATACTCATAATCCTGGAGANGGAGCTTTTTATGGTCCAAAAATTGAGTTTGTATTAAGGGATGCAATAGGTAGAGACTGGCAGTGTGGCACGCTTCAAGTTGATTTGAATTTACCTGATAGATTATCAGCAAACTTTGTTGCTGAAGATGGGCAAAAATATGCACCAGTTATGCTTCATAGAGCTTTATTTGGTTCTATAGAACGTTTTATAGGAATTCTAATAGAAAACTATTCTGGTCGATTACCTTTATGGTTAGCTCCTACTCAAATAGTTATAGCTACTATAACAACAGATACAAACCCTTATGCTGAAGAGGTATTAAAAATATTTAAAGAGCATAATCTTAGAACAGAAATTGATATTAGAAATGAAAAAATTGGATACAAAATAAGAGAGCATAGTAATGCTAAAGTTCCNGTTTTAATAATTATTGGTAAACAAGAAGCAGAGAAAAAACAACTTTCAGTAAGACGGTTAGGCTCTAATGATACAGAAACATTTGATTTAAAAACTATTACAGATGNATTGGCTAAAGAAGCTAAAGCACCATAAAATAAATGATAATGAAAACTATATTNNTTTATATTATTAAATTATATCAATATACTATATCTCCTTTNTTAGGNCCACATTGTCGCTTTAACCCTACNTGTTCAAACTATGCTATAGAAGCAATAAAAAAACATAATATTCTTAAAGCTTTATTTATTATTGTTAAAAGAATATCNCGTTGCCATCCATGGGGAAAATCTGGAGANGANCCTGTNCCAGATTAATATATTAAAGAGAATATAGCTGACATTATTCCAATTACTATTATCCAGCTTCCATAAATTTTTGAAGTAATTCGAATATATTTTGCATTAAATATCTTAAGTACAACAATTAAAGTTACACTTAGCCAAAGAGTAATAAGTANGTTTCCTCCTGGAAAATTTATAAAACTTTTTATTGTAAATAATTCTATATCTTTTAATGCCACATGAAATGAAAGTATAGAACTAAAAATAATAATAGATAAAAACTTAGATGCATTATTTATAGGGTTAAACCATAACATAAAGCCTAAAAATATAGATAAAAAATATAATACAACTAAGGGAAATTTATCAAACCCCCATAAANGATCTAAATTATTTGAAAATATTANTTCTAAAATANGGTCTATAAATATTAATGTCAGGATATAAAAAAAAAGAAAAGTTATAAAAAAGTAAAAATGAGTAATAATTTTCTTAGTATTTACTAATAATAATGATAGCCCTAATAAGCANAGTANTAGTGTATAATTATTAAATATNTTATNCATACCNGACGAAAATAAACCATATTCAGCCACAGTAAGATAGAATAATTTACTTATTATAAGGCAAGGCAAAAAAATAATAGTAAATAACAGTGATTTTTTTAACATTAATTATAAGCTTTAAATAGAAAAATAATTCCAAATATAGCAATTAAAATACCCATACTTTTACAAATATTTTTGTTATCAAATTTATCAAAAAAATAACCAATACCAACACCAAATAGATGAATTAAACCAGTAGACAATACAAAACCTATAATAAAACTAATTGGATCATTTGCCTTTGGTAATTCATACCCATGTGCATATCCATGAAAGAGTGCAAAAATAGAAATAATAAGAATAGCTATTAATTCATTAGGCGACCATTTTAAACAAATAACAAAACCTAAAACTATCACTGATAAAGCAATAATTTGTTCTACGAGAACAAATGAATAAACTTTAGAAATAGCTATTAATGCTCCGATACACATTATTAAGGGAAAACTNATTGGAAGAGACCATATTCGTCTTCCACCCATCTGAGCNCCCCAAACGCCAACTCCAAACATTGCTAAAAAATGATCTAACCCTAGCATTGGGTGACTAAAGCCACTTCCAAAACCTGAAGATCTATTAACTAAAGAATGTGCATTAGCATCTATACTTGAAAATAATATAATAAAAAATATACTTAATATAGTAAACATGAATGACTATCCTCTTATTAGTTACTTTTATATTCTCAAAATATTTTTGTCTAATACTTACTATTACTTGACTTGGCCTTAAATTATGACATGTTGCGCGAATATTCTTACTAAAACTAAGGCAAAAAGTAAGTTCTGTTAAATAAAAAATAACATTCCTAATGAAAGTATTAATTTATGTCACAAGAATTACGTAATATTGCAATTATTGCACACGTTGATCACGGTAAAACTACATTAATTGACTCCATAATGAAACAGAGTGGAATGTTTAGAGAAAATGAGAGTGTTAGCGAAAGGTTAATGGATTCTGGAGATTTAGAAAAAGAGCGTGGCATTACTATTCTTGCAAAACCAACTTCTATTGCATGGGAAAATATTAGAATTAATATAATTGATACACCAGGGCATGCTGACTTTGGTGGAGAAGTTGAAAGAGTGTTAGGTATGACAGATGGTGTAATTTTATTAATAGATGCAGCAGAAGGCCCGATGCCACAAACAAAATTTGTTTTAGGTAAAGCTCTGGCTCAAGGCTTAAACCCTATTGTTATTATTAATAAAGCAGATAGGCCTGATGGAAGGCCCGATGAAGTTTTAGAAGAGATTTTTGATTTATTTATTGCA
>NYVM01000028.1 GCA_002684605.1 Candidatus Pelagibacterales bacterium
ATATGGTCAGAATATTTTTTTACAATTGTCTCTATTTTATCCGCTTCTAAGTATTCCTTATCTTTATCACTGATTGATAGTATAATTTTTGTTCCTACTTCTTCTTTCTGAACACTATCTATTTCAAATGAACCTTTTCCATCAGAGGTCCAGGACCAAGCTTCTGATGACCCCGCTTTTTTACTTTCTACAGTTATTTTGTCAGAAACCATAAAAGCTGAGTAAAACCCCACACCAAATTGACCAATTAAAGATGATTTAACATCTTTATCTTCTTTACCCTCTAAAGTTTTCATAAATGCTTGAGTACCTGATTTCGCAATAGTACCTAAAGATTCAATTAATTCTTCTTTAGTCATACCAATGCCATTATCACTTAGATTAAAAATTTTATTTTTTTTATCTATTTCTATTTCTATTTTAAATTCAGAAGTATTGTTTAATAAAGCTGCATCTGAAATAGACGCATATCTTAGTTTATCACATGCATCAGAGGCATTAGAAATCAATTCTCTTAAAAAGACCTCCTTCTCACTATATAAAGAATGCGCAACAATATCTAAGATTTTTCCAACTTCAGCTTGAAAAGTAAATGTTTCTTTAGTCATTAAAATTTTCCTATAATTTAATTTAAAATATATAATTGATATGTGGGTATTAATAAAAAATATTTCAAGTTTATTGACAGTTATAATTATAATAATCAAATTAAATGATAGAATTTTTTTTTTAAAAGGAAATATTATGAAAATAATAAGTTTTGAAATTAAGCATTGTAATGCGGGTTGGAGAGATTTTTCTTTTCTTAAAATTAATACAGACGAAAATATATCAGGAATATCGGAATATAACGAATGCTATGGAAGTCCTGGATTAAGTATTATTATTAGTAGATTTATGAGTAAAATAATAAAGCAAGATCCTATTTCACATGAAAAAATACACCAATACTTATACGCGTCTTCAAGGCAAGCTCCTGGAGGAATCGCTCAACAAGCAATTGCTGCGATTGAAAATGCTTTACTAGATATTAAAGGTAAATATTTAAAAGTGCCTGTTCATACATTATTAGGCGGAGCAATAAGAGATAAACTTCCTTTATATTGGTCACATTGTGGAACTTACAGAATATCAGAAGAGCTATCTAAGATTATGCAAAAACCTCAAGTAAGGTCATTAGCGGACCTAAAGCAATTAGGAAAAGATGTTAAGTATGCAGGGTATAAAGGCCTTAAAACAAATATATTTACTTTTGGAGAAACACCAGTATTAGAAATGCAAGGGTTTGCAGGAAAATCAGGATGGCCTGAATTAAATGTTGATAGTCATATTATAGATGGATTAAAAAAACAAATAGATGCTTTAAGATCAGGTGCAGGAGATAATATGAATATTCATCTTGATCTAAATTTTAATTTTAAAACTGAAGGATATTTACAAGTTACTCGAGCTCTGGATGACCTTAATTTAACTTGGTTTGAAATTGACCTCTATCATCCAGAAGGGTTAAGAAGAATAAGAGATGCAATTAATACACCTATTGCTTCATGTGAATCTTTATTTGGAGTTCGAGAATTTAGACCCTTTTTTGAAAATGCCTCTATGGATGTAGCTATTATTGATATTCCTTGGAATGGAATTTGGCTGGGTATGAAAATTGCAGCAATGGCTGAAGCTTATGAAACAAATGTTGCTCCTCATAATTTTTATGGAAATTTATCTACGTTGATGAGCACCCATTTTTGTGCGGCTATTCCAAATTTTAGAGTAATGGAAATCGATCCTGATGATGTTCCATGGAAAGATGATATTCTATCATGGAAACCAGAAATCATAAATGGAGACTTAATAGTTCCTCATAAACCAGGATGGGGCGCTGAATTAAATGAAGAAATATTTAAAATGCATCCTCCAAAATTCATAAAGGAATAATATGAAAATTACTAAAATAGAAACTATAACTATAGGTTTACCTTTTGAAAATCCAGGTCCAGAATCTTCATTTGCTATTGCTGATAAAAATATTTTAAAATCTTTACTAATCAGAATTGAAACAGATAAAGGAATAATCGGTTGGGGTGAGGCTTTTGGGTATACTTCAATTGAAACAACTAAAGCAGCATTACATTCTATGGTTATTCCTCACTTAATTGGAAAAAATATTTCAAACAAAAATGATATAGAATTAATTAATAAAGAACTGCAATTAAAGCTTCATATATTTGGTCGTTATGGAGTAACTATGTTCGCATTATCCGGGATAGATATTGCCCTATGGGATATACTGGGTAAGGCTGAAAATAAATCTATAGCAGAACTTCTGGGAGGATTAAAAATTCAATCTCTTACAGCCTATGCGAGTTTATTTTTATATGATGATGCAGAAGCGACAGCAAAAGTATCTTTAAAAGCCAAAAATGAAGGTTATGAAATTATTAAACTCCATGAAAATACTATGGCTCCAATTAAATCTAGTAGAAAAGCTATTGGAGACACTGCACTAATGGTAGATGTAAATTGTGTTTGGTCTGAAGATCATATGGAAGAAATTAAAAATACATTGACTGAAGCAAAGTTATATTGGTTAGAAGAACCAATATGGCCTCCAGAAAATTATTCTGGCCTTTCTAAATTAAGAAACCAAGGGTTCACTATAGCTTCTGGTGAAAATGCCTGTACCGCATATCAGTTTAAGGAAATGATATCTAATAATGCAGCTGATATTTTACAACCAAGTGTTACAAAAGTTGGAGGCATATCAGAAATTATAAAAATTGCTGCCATAAAAAAGAATAATTGTAGGGTAGTTCCTCATTCTCCATACTTTGGCCCAGGTTTTATGGCCACTCTTCAAGTAATTGGAGCATTAACTCCAGACAGTGAAATAGAGAGACTATACGTTGATTTAAAGGCAGACCTGTATAGCGGAGCAAGCAATATTGATAAAGATGGAAAAATTTTAATACCTAATGGACCTGGTCTTGGAACAGAACTAAATTTGGATATAATAGAAAAATATTCTGTATGATTTCATTATGATAGATAGGCACTACTTATAAATGAGATTTTGTTAATGGTTGATACATATAAAAACTTTAATCCTAAATTAGAAAAATTTAGTGAATATCTTAAAAACTTTAGCGGTAAGCTATGGAATGAAGCAACTAATCATAAATTCACCAATGAACTTAAAAATGACAAATTAGAAGATCATATTTTTAAAAAATATATAATACAAGATTATATCTTTGTAGAAACTTTAGTAACTTTAATAGGAAAAGCAGTTTATATATCACCAAATATGACCTCTAAAATAAAGTGGGCTAATTTTTTATATGTTATTACAGTGATGAAAATAATTACTTCCAAAGGTCTTTTGATGCCTTATAGGTTAGTAAAGAAGAAAGAACTAACACAAAGCTATTTCTAGCTATTTCTAATTTTTCTAAGCTGATGCATGAAGTAGCAGATACTGGAACATATGAAGAAATATTAGCAGTTATACTTGCCGCAGAATGGGTTTATTTTGCTTGGGTATCTAATACGAAAAAACCTTATCCAAAAAGATTTTATTTAAGTGAATGGATAACTTTACATAATAATAGCTCTTTTAAGGAAACTGTTGCTTGGATAACAAAAGAATTAGATATTTCATCTCAAAAAATAACTGTACCTGAACAACATAAAGTTACTAATTTATTTATTAAAATAGTAAAACTAGAGGTGACATTTTTTGATGCTTGCTATAAATAATTTTTATTCTGATGACAATGTAGAACTCCATGGAGATGGAATATAAGCATTTCCATATTTATTCCCCTTAAAATCACTCATTACCGCATTTGGTGCTGCAAATAAATGAGAAAAAACTGAATCAGGCAACTTAACTGTTTTCTTATAATTATTTAACTTATTAATTATGTCTTGCTTTAAACTTTCATTAGCCAATATTCTATTTTCACCGCTATAATCTATCCTAGGAGTACTAAAAGCATTGTTTAAATCCATGTTATAATCTATAAGAAATGAAATAGTTTGAAATACTGCTGGGAATATTCTTCTACCGCCAGAAGCTCCCATAGCTATTTTTTTACCAGATTTTTCTAAAACTATAGTTGGACACATATTACATAATGGTTTTTTATCAGCGCTTAAGGAATTAGGTTTACCCTTTCTAGGATCAAACCACATTATGCCGTTATTCATTAATATACCACTCTTTGGTAACACAACTCGACTGCCAAAAACAGATAATAGTGTTTGAGTTAAAGAGACCATATTACCGTCTTTATCAACTACAGATAAATGAGTAGTACAAGAGTTTTCTTTTGGTTCTCCCATTTCTCTTAATCTTTTGTCATAAGAAAATTCTAGAGCTTTATAATATTCTTCATATGCATATTTATCAGGATCATCACATTTTGAGCTCCAGTTTTTTTCTAAATAATTTAAAGCATCAATTAAGGATGGTCCTGCATTTAAGCCGGGAGCAACATGTATTTCAGAGCCACGGTATAATGTATTTTTACTTACATTTAATTCACTTTTATAACTTGATAAATCATCTAGAGTTAAAAAAGAATTTATTTCTTTAAAGTCTTTTATTAAAACCTTAGATAATTCTCCTGTATAATAAGTTTCAGGCCCTTCATCTCTTAATAAACAATAAGAATTATATAGCCCTATATTTTTAATACTCTTAAGATTTGTTGGATCTTCACTAACTATAGGCAAGTCATCTTCAAAAAATATATTTCTCGAGCTTTTATATTTTTTAAGTAATTTTGCTTCCATATTAATTCTCATAGTTGCATACCAGTCAGCTTTTAATCCTCTTTTTGCTAAATTGCATGCTGGTTCAATAACATCTTTCCATGACATAGAACCAAAAGTTTTTAGAGCAGTTGAAACTCCATTAATGTAGCCTGGAACAGCCATAGAATAACCACCATGAATATTGACGTCATCTTTTACATTGGGCCAACCAAATAAATCACTATCTTTTCCTTGGTCCAGCACTTTATATTTCGACAAATCTAAATTTTTAGATGACTTAACACCAAAATCTATTGCGTGAGTTTCTTGATTGTTAGCATTATGAAAAAGCATATACCCACAGCCACCTATTCCACTCATCCAAGGCTCTACTATTCCCAAAGCTAAACCCATAGCAACGGCAGCATCTACTGCATTGCCTCCATTATTTAAAATATCCACACCTATTTGTGACGCTTCATAATGATGACTAGAAACAACTCCTCCTTTAGAGCATATTGAAGGTTTTTGTATCAACCAATTTTCATTTACTTTCATAATTAGTAGTTTTCTATATAATTTAAATTAATCTATAATAACTAATTAAATATTATTCTAATATATAAGGATTATGCAATGGAATTAAATTTAAATAATAAAACTGCCTTAATTACAGGAGCGTCAAAAGGAATAGGAAAAGCTATAGCTGAGTCTATGGCAGCAGAGGGTTGTAATTTAATATTAACGGCGAGAAGTGAGGATAAGTTAATTGCAGTAAAATCAGATTTACAAAAAAGATATAATATATCTGTTGGAATAATTGCAATAGATTTATCACTTAAAGGTGCTGCTGAAAAAGTTACTGAATTTTCTGGAGATATCGATATTTTAATTAATAATGCAGGCGCTATTCCACCAGGAAATATATTAGATATTAATGAAGATATTTGGAGAGAATCTTGGGATCTAAAAGTTTTTGGATATATAAACCTTACAAGAGCAATTTATTCTAAGATGAAAACTATAAAAAAGGGCGTAATTTTGAATATTCTTGGATCTGCTGGTGTAAAACATATGTATAATTATATAGCAGGGACTACAGCTAATGCAGGGCTCATGGCTTTTACAAAAGCTCTATCAAATGGAAGTACTGCAAATGGAATCAGAGTACTAGGTATTAATCCTGGATTTACCACTTCTGACAGACTAATTACAATGATGAAAGGCAAAGCTAAAGAGCAATTTAATGATGAAGATAGATGGGAAGAACTTTTTAAAGACTTACCTTTTCAAAGAGCTGCTAAGGCAGAAGAAGTTGCAGACCTAACTACTTTTTTAGTTTCTCCTCGATGTGACTATATATCTGGAACAATTATTGCTATAGATGCAGGACATGCTAATCATTGATAGTTTATAATTAAATATGTTGAAAATTACAGAGACTCATTGGCAGCAATTATCTAAGTGGCTTAAATTGAATAAATTTAGTCTTAATTTAGATCCAATTCCTTCTAGATTTAAGAACGGTATGGGTAATTTAAATTATAAAATTTTTTTAAATAATAAACCTTATGTATTAAGACGTCCTCCATTAGGCCCATTACCTCTGGGAGCTAATGATATGAAAAGAGAGCATACAGTAATGAGCTCTCTTAGTAAGAAATTTAATCTTGTACCAAACTCGATATTATTTTGTGATGACCAAAATGTATTTGGTGCTCCTTTTCATATTATGGATTTTAGGGATGGCTTTACTATTAATGGCAAGACTATTCCTGAAGAACATGAAGCATTAGATAATACAAAAAAATTAGGTAAAATGCTTATAGAAACCTTAGTAAAATTGCATAAAATTAAGCCTGAAGATGTAGCATTAGAAAATTACGGTAAACCTGAGGGTTTTTTATCTAGACAACTTGTAGGGTGGCATAAAAGAGGTGTTATAGCTCATGGAAATAAAAAATCTAAAAATATGGAAGAATTATTCAAGATTTTAAATTTACAAAATATACCTGAAGAAGAAGAGTTTGTTATTCTTCATAATGATTTTAAGTTAGATAATATTATATTAAAAAAGTCTCTAGTTTCGCAAAAGATATTTCCACAAGCTATTATTGACTGGGATCAAGCGACTAGAGGGCACCCTTTGTTTGATTTAGCTACACTATTATCTTATTGGACACAAAAAAAAGACTCTTCCGATATGCTTCTATTAAATCAAATGCCTTCAGAAACAACTGGTTTTATTTCAAGAAAGGAAGCATTAAATTTGTATCAAAAGCTTTCAGGAAGAAGTATAAAAGATTTTAAATGGATATATGCTTTATCTCTTCTTAAACTTGGAGTAGTTTTCCAGCAATTATATGCTCAATACTTAAGAGGGACTATAAAAGAACATAAGTATAAAAATTTTGGTATAGTTGCAGAAGCGGCATATATTAGAGGCATAAATGCTATGAATAATAATGATTATATTTGAAAGATATACCTATGATAGACTTTAAAATTCCAGATGAAATAGAAAAATTAAAAGATGCGACGGAAAAATTTATATTAAATAATGTAATACCTAGAGAAAAAGATCCTAGACAAGACTCTCATGGTCCTCATGACGCACTAAGAACAGAACTTAATAAAGAAGCTAAATCATTAGGACTTTTATCGCCGAGCGTCGGTAAAGAATGGGGTGGATTAGGTTTAAATATGAGGGACATGTCTGTAGTATTTGAAGCCTCTGGTTATTCTTTATTGGGTCCACAAGCAATGAACTGCTCAGCACCTGATGAAGGTAATATGCATATGCTAGAAGTTGTAGCTAATACCGCACAAAAAGAGAAATGGTTAAGGCCTCTTGCAGAAGCAAAGATTAGATCTTGTTTTTCTATGACTGAGCCAGCACCTGGTGCGGGTTCAGACCCAACTATGCTTCAAACTTTTGCAAAAAAGACTAGTAAAGGTTGGGTAATCAATGGAGAAAAATGGTTTATTACAGGATTTAATGGCGCTAAATTAAATATAATTATGGCAAGAACATCAGATAAGATTGAAAAAGGCCATGGTGCGACAATGTTTTTAGTTGATAATGATGATCCAGCTATTATTAAACATAGAACACAAAATTCTATGGAATCTTCTTTTCCTGGAGGACATTGTGAAATTGAATTTAAGAATTTATTAGTATCAGATGATCAAGTTTTAGGAGAAGTTGGAGAAGGTTATAAATATGCGCAGGTAAGATTAGCTCCTGCTAGACTAACACATTGTATGAGGTGGCTAGGTGCTGCTAAAAGAGCTCATGATATTGCTACTTCTTATGCTTCTAAAAGACAGGCATTTGGTAAAAGTATAGGTGATCATGGAGGTTTAGCTTTTCAACTTGCTGATAGTGAAATTGATATAAAAACGAGTAGATTATTTATATGGAATACAGCATGGCTTTTAGATCAAGGAGAAGAGGCAAGAAACGAGTCAAGCATGTCTAAAGTATTTTGTTCAGAAGCGGCATTTAGAATTGTAGATCGAGCCATGCAAACATTAGGAGGTATGGGAATTACAGATGATACTTTAGTAGAAAGACTATTTAGAGAAATACGCCCGTTTAGAATTTACGATGGGCCTTCTGAAGTTCATAGATGGGCTGTAGCTAAAAGGTTAATGAAATCTGTTAAAGGTAAAAATGTTCCTTTATAATTATACAATATTTTTAGACCTATGAAACTCTATATATTTGGCAGTATCATTAGCTACTTCTTCACCAAATAATTTTGATACTATTTCAAAAGACATATCTATACCTGAAGATACTCCAGCAGAAGTAATAATACCGTCATCTACTATTCTTTTATCAGTGATGACATTGATAGATTTACTTATTGCTTTTAAAGCATCAATTGCCCCCCAATGAGTAGTAGCCCTCTTTCCATCTAATAGGCCTGCTTTAGCCAACAATAACGCTCCAGAACAGATAGAAGAAGTTATTTTTGCATCTATACATATTTTTTTTATCCAATTTAATAAATTCTCATTATTTAATAAAGGTCTTGTACCATAACCTCCTGGTATAATTAAGATGTCAATTTTTGGGCTATCATCCAAACTATAATTAGGAATCACTTTTAGTCCTCCAGTTGCTACTATTAAATCTTTATCCATAGCAATTGTAAATGGATTGAACGGAGCACTGTCATTATTTCTTCTAGAATTTGCTCCTTTAATAGTCCTAGTTCTCGAAAAAACTTCATACGGACCAGTAAAATCTAAAACTTCTACATCTTTAAATATTAAAATACCTACATTAATTTTATTCATTTTAAACCATCCATAACTTTCATACGAATACTATATAGTTTTTTAAAAAAATGGAATTTTAAATGAATTCAAATACATTATCTAATATGGAAAATATTAATTCTAAAAATGTCTTATTGCTTGGTGCAGCCGACGGAATAGGGCTTGCTATAAGTAAAATTTTAGAAAAAAAGAATTATAATGTATATGTAACATCAAGAAAAACATATTCTTCATCTTTAAAAATAAAATATTTTCAACTAATGGCAACTGAAGAAAAAAGCTGGTTAAAATTCACAAATATATTAGATGAAGAAAATATAGTCTTTGATCTCATAATAAATACGATAGGAATTCTTCAAGATAAGGAAAATGATGTAATTCCTGAAAAATCTATAAAAAATTTAAATAGTGCTTCTTTTATAAAAAATATTGAGGCTAATACTTTAGCTACAGCTTTATGTATTAAATATTTAGTTAATTATACATCAAACAAAAAACATGTGGTCATTGCAAATTTAACAGCAAGATTAGGAAGTATAAGCGATAATAATATTGGCGGATGGATATCATATAGAGCTTCAAAGGCTGCCCAACATATGATTATTAAGACTGCAAGTATAGAGTTTAAGAGAACAAATAAAAATATAATTCTTATTGGCTTGCACCCTGGTACAGTACAGACTAAGCTCTCTGACCCTTTTTCTAAGTCCGCTAAAAATATATTTAGCGCACACGAATGTGGCATTAATTTATTAAAAGTTATTGAAGAACTTGATTTAGATTCGTCCGGAAAAATATATGATTTTTCTGGAAAAATTGTTCCATATTAAATTAGGAATGCTCCTAAAAAGAATGCACCAATACATAGAACAATGAATGAACCTATATAATATATATCTTTTGAATTATCCATAGAGTTACCTTTCATGTTTAATAATTTTACGTAATTTTACTATGAATGGATCAATATATTACCAATGCTCTATATCAGGTCTTACTTCTACATCAAAGGACCATGCAGACCTTTCCTGTTTAGCTATATGATAAATTTCATCAGCTATATCTTTAGGTTGAGTAAATATAATATCTGGCTGATCAATTTGTTTTTTTATTCTAGTTCGTGTCCATGGAGTATTAATAGATGCATCTACCATCAAATAAGCCACATGAATACCTTGAGGCCCAAAATCTCGAGCAAGAGACTGTGCTAATATCCTTTGAGCTGCCTTTGTAGGAGAAAAATAAGGTGTATTCGCTATACCTCTTTTAGCTGCAGTATTTCCAGTTACTATAATAACTCCTTTTTTAGCCTTAAGCATATCTGGAATTAAAGCATGCGCTAAATACATAAGAGAAGTAGTATTTATTCTAAAGTTTTCTTCTAACCATTCTGGCTTACCATCTAATAATGTTTCAAAATTTCCTTTTACTGCATTATGAATTAAAACCTCAGGAGCGCCCATTTCATTTTTTACTTTAGCGCATACTTCCTTAAGTTTGTCTATATTTGAAACATCACATATGTAGCCTTTTGACCCCTCTAATTCTTTTTCAAATCTTTCTAATCTTTCTGCAGATCTAGCTATCATTGCAATCCTGTAACCTTCTTTATAAAATTTCTTAGCTGTATATCCTCCTGTACCTTCACCTAATCCTGTAATCATGCAAATTGGTTTTTTATTTGTCATAATATTCTCCTAAAATAATTAATTACAAACTACAAAAAACTACTATAATTAATAAAAGATGTTTATCAATAAAGATAAAAAGAGATTGAATACAATGCATAGTCCAATAGATGTTAAAGATAGACTCCAAAAGTTGATAATTCATAAAGAAACTGATTACGCTAAAAGTATATATAAAAACCCAGTAAAAGAATATATAGATTCAAAAACAGCTATAAATGAAAAAAAAATTATATTTGAAGAATCACCAATATGCATTGGAACTGCTGCATTAGTGCCAAATAAAGGTGATTGGTTTACAGTCGATATAGGTATTAAATCAATTTTAATAGTAAGAAACAATAAAACTGAAATCAGTGCATATTTAAATATATGCAGTCATCGTGGAGCAAAATTAGTTGAAGGTAGCGGAACAAAAGCTTATGCATTTAAATGTCCCTACCATTCTTGGATATATAACCTAAACGGAGAATTAAAGGCTCGACCAAGAGAAAATGCATTTGAAGAAATAAATAAAGATCAATGTTCCTTAAAAAAATTTGAACTAGATAATCATCAAGGTTTTTTATGGCTTATCATGAATAAGAAGGCAAAAAATAAGCACTCTTCTAATAAAACTGATTTAAATAAGTTACTCACTAACTATAATTTTAATAAGTATCACCATTTTAAATCAATTAAAATAAATCCAAAATTAAATTGGAAGTTAGCGGTAGATACTTTCTTGGAATTATATCATATAGATGAACTTCACACTAAGTCTTTAGCTCCCATAATAAAAAATGATCTGCAGATATTTGATACTTATGGTAAGAATATAAGAATAATAGGAGCAAGACATTCTGCTGTTAAACTAAATAGAGTTTTAAAAAACCAAAGAGAGTTTGATATTCATACAATACAACTCCGAATAATATTTCCTAATACTATTTTAGTATGTCATCCTGATCATGTTGAAGTTTGGCAAATAGTTCCTAAAAGTGAAGTTGATGAATGTGAAGTATCATTTTCTCTATATACTAAAGAAGCCTTCTCTTCAAAAAGTGCTATTCGTCATTGGAACAATAATTTTAATTTGGCTTTAGATGCAGTTGTGAAAGAAGACTTCCCCTTGGGAGAAAACGTTCAGAAAGGTTTTTATGCAGACCCCAAGCGAAAAATTATTTTTGGAAAAAATGAACCAGCACTTCAACATTTTCATAAACAAATTAAATTAGATCTAAAATTATAGGCCTAAATTACATGATAAAACATAAATATATAATATTAATACTCTTATTTATTTCAGCTAATCAATCCTATGCACAATCTATCGATTATTATGATTTTGAATGTACAGGAGTATTACGCATGCAGAATATATCTACTCTCGCTAATTGGGAAATTAATTTTATTAACGCCAATAGAGCTACTCTTAATTTCTTTTATGATAAAAAAAAACGCTCAGCTAATTTAAGAATATCTATTCAAAATAATAAAGATTTTTATGGTAATGGTAAATGGAGATCTCAAACTGCTCAAGGTGGTAGATTCATAAGACTTAAATATATTGATGCTAATAAANAAATGAATTTAGGAGGTGCTAATGCACAATTTAGAGCTGATGGNCAATGTATCAAAAATAATAAAAAATTAAAAATTTCAGATATTGCAAGTAACCTGAAAATTATTAAAGAAAGAATTTTAATTATTAAAGAACATAGTAAATACGCTATAAATCATCCNAATGATATAGATAATATAATTAGACATTTGAGGCATACATGCCACGCACTTGATCCAGATTTGGTTAAAGAAAGACCAATGCCGGCAGGAGAGATAGGCCTAAATAAAATGCTAGAAAATATAGAGAAAGAAAATAACTTGATAAGAAAAATAAAAACTATCTCTAGCAACTCTATAGATAAATGTAGTGATTACCTTTATTCTTGGGAGAAGAGTAATGAGTTACTAGAAATAGCTACTTATATAAATTTACAATTTGAAAATTTATATGAAGATTTGAATAAAAACTGATTATAATTTTACTTTATTATCTAATTTCATTGTTATTATTTTGTTAACTTTATTTTTTTGATCCTGGTTTAAAAAACTGTACATAGTTTTTTTATTACTTATAGCATTTAGATTCCCATCTCTTGATAATTTCTCAACAATTAAATAGGAATTAACTAATTTATCATTGATACTTTTATTTGCAGGTCCTGAAAAAGCCTGACTTACAAATAATGATGAAAATAAAGAAAATGCGAGTAATAACTTAAAAATGTTCATTGTATAAATCCTTAAATAAATAATTGTTAACTTTGTTACGCAAAGTCTGTAGTATTAGATTACAAATTATTTAATTATCTTTTTTTGGAAAAAAATAAAATGATAAAAGCTTTAATATTTGACGTATTTGGCACGGTAGTTGATTGGCGAAGCTCAGTAATAAAAGAATGCATTTCTTTAGAAACAGAGACAGGAATTTCAGGTAATTGGGAAAAGTTGACGGATCTTTGGCGTCAAAACTATGCTCCTTCTATGGATAAAGTGAGAAATGGTGAAAAAGAATGGGTAAATTTAGATGTTCTTCATAGAGAGTCTTTAATAAAAATATTAGAAGAATTAAATATACATGGTTTAAGTGAAGAAAATATAAATTACCTTAATAATGCCTGGCACAGGTTATCACCTTGGAATGATACTGTTGAAGGCCTAAATTTACTTAAAAAAAAATTCTCTATATCTACNTTATCAAATGGGGGTATAGACTTATTAACTAATATGGCTAAAAAACAAAATTTAGATTGGGACAATATATTTTCTGCAGAAACATTTATGCATTATAAGCCTGATGCTGAAACGTATTTAGGTGCCGTACAAAGACTAAATCATAATACTGATGAGGTAATGCTAGTAGCGGCGCACAATCAAGATTTGTTAGCTGCAAAAAGTTTTGGTTTGAAAACAGCTTTTGTACTTAGGTCTAATGAATATGGCCCTAGTCAAGATTTTGATTTAAAAGCAGATATAAGTATAGATATAGAAGCATCTGATTTTATTGATTTATATCATAAATTAAATTTATATAATAATTAACTTAAGGAGAAATATATGAAAGTTTTTGTTGTTGCAACAAGAAATGAAGATAGATCTGCAGAAGATTTTGCACCTCTTATGGATGCAGAAGTAGATTACGCCCTAAAATTATATAAAGAAGGATTTGTAAGAGAAATTTATAGCAGGACCGATGGCAAAGGTGCACTTTGTGTAGTAGAAGCTACAGATGAAAAAGCTGCCTTAGAAACATTATCAAATTTACCTTTAGCAAAAGCAGGATTATTATCATTTGAAGTATATGGAACAACTGCTTATAGAGGAATTATAAGAGGTATTTAAATAAGAGGTGAATATGTTAAAATTATATCATTGTCCAAATGCTCGCTCCATGAGATCGCTTTGGTTACTATATGAATTGAATATTGATTTTGAATTAGTAGAAATGCCTTTTGACCAAAAATTTACTAGATCTCCAGAGTATTTGTCAGTGCATCCTTTAGGAAGAGTCCCATGTCTAGTCCATGATGATCTAATCCTTTATGAATCAGGNGCCATTTGCCAATATTTATGTGAAGTTTTTGATAAAAAGGAGCAATTAGGTAGAGGTATTGCACATAAAGAACATGCTGAATGGATACAGTGGCTTCATTATGCAGAAACTATTGCGGTACACGGTGCNTCACTAGTTCAACAAAATATAATTATTGCAGAAGAATTCCGTTCACCTTTAGTAATTAAATTAGAATCTCGTAGATTAGAAAAAACTTTAGAAGTATTNGACAATCATCTTAAAGGNAGAGATTATTTACTAAAATCAGGNTTCTCTGCTGTAGATACATCTGTAGGATATAGCATTCATATGGGAAGTATGTTTGTAAAAATATCAGAGTTTAAAAATGTTGAAAATTATTATCATAAATTAAAAAACAGAGATGCTTTCAAGAAATCTTTACCTAAAGATATAAATGATCCACTAGAAAAAATTAAGGTGTGAATATGAGAATAGATAAAACACCACCCGNTCCTTTGCCTGAAGTTGACCCAGAGATTGGAAGAATTACTACTTCTTTATCAGAAAAAATATTTTATATTGGCATAGATAGNCCTACAAAATTAAATGGTTTTACACCAGAAATGTTTCAACAGATAGCACAAGCTTTCACAGATTATGAAAATAATTCGGATGCTTTATGTGCTCTAATTTTTAGTCATGGACCACATTTTACAGCAGGAATAGACCTTCCAAAAATTGCTCCATATATGAAATCTGGTAATAGGGAATATTTACACCCAAAAGNATTAATAGATCCTCTTGGACTAAGAGGACTTATTAGAACTAAACCTACAGTTTGTGCAGTGAGAGGAATAACTTTTACCTATGGAGTAGAGCTATCTTTAGCTTGTGATGTAACTATAGCTGCAGATAACTGTAGATTTTCCCAATTAGAAGTTCTTCGAGGTATAATGCCTACTGGAGGTGCTACCATTCGATTTGTACAAAGAGCAGGATGGGGAAATGCAATGAAATATTTACTGTCTGGCATGGAATTCAATAGTGAAGAAGCGTTAAAAATGAATATTGTACAAGAAGTAGTTCAACAGGATAAAGTTTTTAGTAGAGCGGAAGAAATCGCAAAAAATATAGCTGATGCAGCACCTCTTGCTGTAAGAGAGACCATCAGAAGTGCTAAATTAGCCCTTGAAGAAGGTCGGGAAATAGCTGTAGCAGAGTTTGATANTGTTCAAGAAGCACTCGCTTCATCTAATGATGCTAAAGAGGGCGTAGAAGCTTTTAAAAATAAACAAAAACCTAATTTTAAAGGTAACTAATTATAACACATTATAACTACACCTAGCTTATCAAATTTGGCAGAAATTATTATATTTTTCTGCTATCATTTATTATCCTCGCCCTAAGTATGGTTGGGTGATAGGGAGAACAACTGATCCTAAAATATTTACNTTAGGAGAAATAGTTAACATAGTAATTGCTAATTTACTTAAATCTTCTAATAATACAAAGCCTTCTTTTTCTCTTTTAGGAATTTCATCTTTACTTATTATATCTGTTGCTACATTTCCAGGATGAATAACACTTACAGATACTCCATGATCCCTTCCATCTAATGCAAAAGCACGCGTTAATCCTTCTATACCAAACTTACTAGTAGTATATGGGGCATTTAATGGCCTGCTCATTTGACCAGATATACTTCCAATATTTATTATTCTTCCTAATTTTTGAGAAACCATTATTTTCATAGCTCCTCGAGCACATAAAAAAGCCCCATTTAAATTCACATCTATTACCTTTTTCCAGGATTCAAATGATAATTCGTAAGCTTTTTCTTTAAGAGATGTTCCTGCATTATTAATTAAAATATCTAATTTTCCATGTTTTGACATTATGGTTTCATAGACATTTGTAACTTGAGATTCTACGGTAATATCGCATACCATTATTTCAATTTCAGGACCCAATTCTGATTGGGCTTGTAAAAGTTTAGATTCAGTTCTTCCAATAATAATAACTTTTGCACCTTCTGCTAAAATTGCCTTAGCTATCGCTTTACCTATTCCACTTCCACCACCTGTTACTAAAGCAATTTTACCATTTAATTTCAAATATTTATCCCCTTCCTAAGTAAGGTTGAGTTATAGGAAGAATTACAGAGTTAAGTATATTTACATTAGGAGACATCGTAAGCATAGTNACAGCTAATTTTCCTAANTCTTCTAGAGGAATTAAACCTTCTCTTTCTGAAACTTCTTCTCTACCTTTCCAAATATTTGTAGCTACATTTCCTGGATGTATTACACTTACAGCTACACCATGGTCTCGTCCATCTAAGGCAAAAGCGCGTGTAAGTCCCTCAATAGCAAATTTAGTAGCTGTATAAGGTGCATTTTCAGGACGTCCCATTTGACCAGAAATACTGCCAATATTTATAATTCTTCCAGACTTCTGCGAAACCATAATCTTCATGGCTCCTCTTGCACATAAAAAAGCTCCATTAAGGTTAACATCCACCACTTTTTTCCACATATCATAACTCATTTCATATGCTTTTCCTCTAGCTGCCATACCTGCATTATTAATTAGAATATTGAGTTTTCCATAATCTTTTACAATATTTTCATAAACTTTATTAACTTGAGACTCATCTGTAACATCACAGACCATAGCCTCAACATTTTTACCTAATTCCGATTGTGCTTCGAGCAAAATATTTTCTTTTCTACCAATTATTATAACTTTTGCTCCTTCTTCTATCATAGCTTTTGCTATAGCTTTTCCTATCCCAGTTCCTCCACCTGTTACTAGTGCAACTTGACCTAATAAACTCATAAATTATCTCCTAATAAAATTAATACTTTTTATATTGAATAATAATATTATAATAAAATTTCTAATACTCATAACTAAAAGGTTACAACTTTATGAAAAATAAATTTGATAGTTCTTTACTAGTGGAAACAGATTGGTTGGAAAGTAACCTTAACGATCCAAATATAAGAATTTTCGACTGTACGGTATGGCTTAATCCTCATCCAAAAAAAATATACACAATAGAATCAGGTAAAAAAGACTATAATGAAGGACATATCCCTAATTCTGATTTTTTAGATTTAGAAGAATTATCATTAAAAGATACACCNTATCCGTTCATGATGCCTGATTACAAAATATTTGATAAAATAATGTCCTTAAAAGGTATAGGTCCAGGTACACATGTAATATTATATAGTAGAGTTAATATACAATGGGCAACTCGAGTATGGTGGATGCTAAGATCCATGGGTTTTAACAGCGCATCTATATTAAATGGTGGTTTTGATAGATGGAAGGAAGAAAATAAGAAAATTTCTAAAGACCCTNTCAATTATCCAAAAAATAACTTTAAAAGCATTCCTCAAAATGNTTTATTTTGTACAAAAGAAGAAGTTATAAACTCTTTAACAGATAATAATGTATCTATAATTAATGCATTGAGAAGCACACTTCATGATGGAAGTGAAAAAGTAGATTATGGACGATTAGGACATATAAAAAATAGTATAAATATTCCAAGTTTAGAAATGGTAGACTCTAATACAAATTTATATAAATCATTAGATGATTTAAAAATAATATTTAAAAAACATAATGTGTTAAATAAAGAAAAAGTAATAGCATATTGTGGTGGAGGAATAGCTGCTACAAATATTGCATTTGTTTTAACCGCTTTAGGATTTGAAAATATTACTGTATATGATGCTTCTTTATCAGAATGGGCAAAAAATAATAAATTACCGATGTCGATAGACTAATAAAGTTTTTTTCTTTAATATCTACTATCATAATCATATAGGAACACAAAATGCTCTCAGAGAAACAATTAGCTGAATACAATGAAAATGGTTTTGTTATATTAGACTATAGAATGCCTAAAGAAGATATAGAGAATATAAAAAACTATCATAAAATCTTATTAGATAAACATCCAGAATTTAGAGACTATTGTCCAACTTTATTAAAATATGATTTAAACTATCTAAAATATGCAAAAAAGCCAGAAATTCTAAATTGTGTTAAACAAGTTATAGGCCCTAACCTAGCCGTTTGGAATCAAAGTTTTTTTGCAAAACCGGGGATTAATGGAAAAGCAACTCCTTGGCACCAAGATGGTCAATATTGGCCTATAAGGCCACTTGCAACCTGTACTGTGTGGCTAGCGGTAGACGACGCAAATAAAGAAAATGGCTGTCTAAAATATATGCCTGGTTCTCATAAAAGAAAAACAACAAGAAAACACAGCACAGATAATAGTGGTAACTATACACTAAATCAGGAAATAGACCCTTCTGAGTATGATGAGAAAGATGCTTATCATTTATGTCTTGAATCAGGACAAATGGCACTTCATGATGTTTATATTGTNCATGGTTCAGGAACAAATGTGTCTCCAAATTCACGAAGAGGTATGACCATTCGCTATATGCCAACCTCATCTACATTTGATAGAGAATTAGCCGCTGAACAAGAAAAAGAGTTTAATTTGGATCACGCAAATAGAACTTTATTTTTAATGAGCGGTGAGGATGAATCAGGAACAAATGATTTTATTGTTAGAAGTTAGTAACTAATTATAAAAATTTATAATTTTATATAAGGAATATATTATTACTAAAATATTAGCAAAACCTACAGTACAAATTGATAATAATTTTGTTAAAGTTACAGAATGGTATTTTCCACCTAATTCTGAAACTGGGCCGCATATCCATCAAATGGACTATGTAGTTGTTCCTATGACAACAGGAGAATTAACTATATCTGATCCAGAGGGTAACATAACGAAAGCCAACCTAATNAGTGGACAATCTTATTCCAGAGAAACTGGTATAAACCATAATGTTATTAACAATAATGATTTTGAATTCACTTTTATAGAAATAGAATTAAAGAAATAAAATATTTTAAGTTAATTTAGACTTAATTTGTAAAGATAGTAAAGAAACTATGCAATATCCTGTGAAATAGTAAAAACCAATTTCCATGGATGCATCTAGCATAGTAGATGCTTTACCACCCAAATAAGCAATGAAAACTCCAACAGCAAAAACATCTGCCATAGACCATCTACCTATTCTAAATATGAAGTTATGAGCAGAAGATTTTGCTTCAACTGTCCCAAAAAAGAATACCCATAAAATTACTATTCCTTTAAATACAGGNATCATCACACTGAAAAAAACTATTAAGAATGCTACTAGTAAATTTCCACTTTCATATAACATGTCTACAGCTTGCCAAATAGACTGCTTATATTTAAAAACCTCTTGGCCTGCATATTCCGCTGAAATTTTAAGCATTGGCTCAGTTACACCAAAATATAAAAGGATAAAAGAAGCAATAAGTAAAATAAAAGATATTAAATTNCTAGTAGTGAATGTTATAATATTAAATTTAAACAAATTATTCATAAAACTTCTCCCTGAACATAAATATATATTACCTTAATATATTTAATAATAAATCTAAAATTATAAATTTATTATTTTCATAGAAATACTTGGCAAAAACTATTTACATTGGTATAGAGATAGAAATATGTTCCGCAGTAGCTCAGTGGTAGAGCAATCGACTGTTAATCGATCGGTCGTAGGTTCAAATCCTACCTGCGGAGCCATTAACTAAAGACTATTATTCTCCATTGATCCATTTTGGTAATCTTCAATAGCAGTTAAAATTTCCTGTTCATTATTCATAACAAAAGGACCATGAGCTACTAAAGGTTCTTCTATAGGCTTTCCATTTAGAATTAAGGCTTTAAAGTTATTAGATGAATGAAAACTCAATAAATTGTTTTCTCTTTCTAAAACTACAATACTTTTTTCTTGATAATCTATACCTTTAATAGATAGCTTACCTCTCATTATTAAAACAATTGTATTACTATCATCACTAAGCTTAATATTAATATTTTCTTTTTTTTCTGAATAAATATCATAAATATTAATCTCTGTATGAGTATTAGCTGGCCCTTTAATATTATTATATTTACCAGCTATTACTCTCATTGTTACATTATTCTGTACTTTTATTATTGGTATGCTCTCTTTGATAATTGCTTGATATGAAGGTTTTATCATTTTAATATTTTTAGGAAGGTTTACCCAAAGTTGGACCATTTCAAATTGACCACCTCTTTTAGAAAAATCCCTTGAATGAAATTCCTCATGAATGATTCCCCTTCCAGCTGTCATCCACTGAATATCTCCTGTTTTTATAGTACCAATAGCGCCAGATGAGTCTTTATGTTCAACTTCACCCTGATATGCAAAAGTTACTGTTTCAAAACCTCTATGTGGATGACGCCCAACACCTTTAGATATTTGAGAAGGCTCAAAGTACATAGGTGCAGCATAATCTAATAAAATAAAAGGACTTATAGCTTTATTTATTTCATTGTCAGGCCTTAGTAAACCATAGACATAGAAGCCATCACCAACCCAATGGCGATTTATTTCTTTAAAAACTTTAATAACTCTTTTAATCATAAATTCTTATCCTTATTAATATAAATAAACATTCTAATTATCATTTACCTTAAATGCTATAGGAAAATTTTTAGT